>JAHFER010000044.1 GCA_023248365.1 Nitrospirota bacterium | reverse complement strand
GATACAGGCCGCAGTTTTACTTCAGGACAACGGATGTGACAGGAATTACACAGTTGCCTGAAGGCGTAGAGATGGTAATGCCCGGAGATAATATTACGATAGAGGCAACCCTGATAACCCCGATTGCAATGGATGAGGGATTGAGGTTTGCAGTCAGGGAAGGCGGCAGGACAGTAGGGGCAGGGGTTGTAACAAAGGTCATTGAATAACAGTAAGCAGTAAACAGTAAACAGATACCTGCTTACAGCTCACTGCTAACTAATAAAGAAATAACAGAGGATATTTTAAAATGGTAACAACAGGTCAGAGGATAAGGATTAGATTAAAAGGATACGATTATAGGCTGTTAGACCAGTCTGCTGCTGAAATAGTGGAGACAGCGAAGCGGACAGGGGCGAGAGTTTCCGGGCCTATTCCTCTTCCTACTTCAATAAATAAGTTTACTGTCTTAAGGTCTCCGCACGTAGATAAGAAATCACGTGAGCAGTTTGAGATTAGGACACACAAGCGTTTGATAGATATATATGAGCCTACTCCTGATACTGCGGATGCGCTTATGAAATTGGACATTTCAGCAGGGGTTGATGTGGAGATAAAATTATAAGCACGGGTTTATGGATTCGGGGATGTCAGGGTTTAAGGGTGTCATGCAGTTCACTTGCCCCCTTGAATGCTTGCCCCTGTGAACCCTTTGAGGGGAAAAAGTGGTTAATGGATTAATAGGAAAAAAGGTTGGAATGACTCAGATTTTTACTGCTGATGGAAAGGTAATACCTGTAACAGTAGTAGAGGCTGGCCCTTGCCGTGTTGTGACAAAGAAGACTAAGTCTAAAGACGGTTATGAAGCAGTGCAGCTTTCATATTTGGATGCTAAAGAAAAGCATCTCAGTAAGCCGGTTCTGGGTCATTTTAAAAAGAATAAGGTTGCACCGGGAAGACACCTTATGGAATTTAAGGGTGATATGGGTTCTATCAAATCCGGTGATGAGTTTACTGTTGAGATATTTAAAGAGGGAGACTTTATTGACGTAGCCGGAGTGACCAAGGGTAAGGGATTCCAGGGTGTTATGAAGAGGCATAAGTTTGCAGGAGGCCCGGCAACACATGGTTCAATGTTCCACAGGGCCCCTGGTTCCATTGGGAGCAGTTCATATCCATCAAGGGTGAGATTAAATAAGAGGATGCCAGGCCAGATGGGAAATAAAAAAAGAACAATTCAGAACCTGGAAGTTGTTGGAGTTCGAAGAGAGGATAACCTGCTTTTGATAAGAGGAGCAGTGCCTGGAAGTCCCGGGACTTTGGTAGTTGTTAAAAAGGCCGTCAAGGGTAAGGAGAAAGAATGTTAGAAGTATCGGTAGTTGACATTAATAATAAGAAAGTAGGCAGTGTAGGGCTTGATGAAAAGATATTTGGTCAGACCGTAAATGTTGCTGTACTTCATGAAACTGTGCTTATGCAGCAAAATAATAAGAGGCAGGGTAATGCCTGTACCAAAACCAAAGGACTTGTACGTGGTGGCGGGAAGAAACCATATAAACAGAAGGGGACAGGCAGGGCTAGGTCAGGGTCTTCAAGGTCACCTGTGTGGGTTGGCGGAGGAACTATTTTTGGACCCTTGCCAAGGGATTATTCATACCGAATTCCAAAGAAGAAATCGCGGCTTGCCCTGTATTCTGCTCTGTCATCAAAAATAAATGACAATACGTTAATTGTGGTATATTCATTAAGCGGCGAGAGTGGGAAGACAAAAGATGTTGTAGAAATGTTAAATAAATTGAATATAAAAAGCACTGTTTTAATAGTGTGTGATGATAAGAATAGTATGGTTTATCGTGCTGCCAGAAATCTATCAGGAACTGTAATAATGGGTACAAGTGATATAAATGTGTATGACCTGATAAGGTATGAAAATATGATAATTAGCAAGGCAGATATAGAAAAATTAATGGAGGTGCTGGCATGAATTTAGACATCCATGATGTTCTTCGTTTTCCATTAATAACTGAGAGAAGCACAGACCTTCGCGAGCACCAGAATAAGGTCGCATTTATTGTTAACAGGTGTGCGAATAAACTTCAGGTAAAGCAGGCTGTTGAAGCAACACTTAATGTCAAGGTAGAGAAGGTAAATATTATAAATGTTATGGGTAAGGTAAAGAAACTTGGCAAATACGAAGGCAAGAAGCCTGACAGGAAAAAGGCAATCGTAACCCTGAAGCAAGGGGAAAAATTGAAAATATTTGAGGGTGGTTAAGACATGGCATTAAAAACATTCAATCCAACATCTCCAGGTGTCAGGGGTAAGGTAGCCCTTACATTTGATGAGATTACAAAATCCGAACCTGAGAAGTCCCTGCTTGAAACTAAAAGAAGTAAGGGGGGGAGGAATAACAATGGTAGAATTACCGCAGATCATCAGGGCGGTGGTCATAGGCAACACTACAGGATCGTAGACTTTAAGCGTAATAAACCTGGAATCGCTGCAAAAGTAACAGCTATTGAATATGACCCAAACAGGTCTGCAAGGATTGCCCTGCTGAACTATGCAGATGGCGAAAAAAGATATATAATCGCACCGGACGGATTAAAGGTTGGTGATAATATTGCATCAGGGGCTGAAAGTGAAATAAAGGTTGGTAATGCCCTTCCACTATCAAATATACCGGTTGGCAGCACGATTCATAATATTGAATTAAGTCCTGGCAAAGGTGGTCAGCTTGTGCGTAGCGCAGGCTGTTCAGCTCAGCTTATGGCAAAGGATGATGATTATGCCAGTGTCAGGATGGGGTCAGGCGAGGTAAGGCTGATCCATGTCAGATGTATGGCCACCATCGGGCAGGTGGGTAATTTAGACCATATAAATGTATCATTTGGCAAGGCAGGCAGGACAAGGTGGCTTGGTAAACGGCCGCATGTAAGAGGTGTTGCTATGAACCCTGTAGATCATCCACATGGTGGAGGTGAAGGTAAGACATCCGGTGGCAGACATCCTGTCACTCCATGGGGTAAACCTACAAAAGGGTATAAAACAAGGAACAACAAGTCTACAGATCAATTTATTGTTAAGAGGAGGAATAAGTAAATGGCCAGGTCTATTAAGAAAGGTCCCTTTATAGATGCTCATCTGATGAAAAAGGTTGAGGCTATGAATAAGACCAGTGAAAGGAAGATTTTTAAGACTTGGTCAAGACGGTCAACTATTATTCCTGAAATGATCGGACATACTATTGCTGTACATAATGGAAAGAAATTTATTCCTGTATATATTACTGAGAATATGGTCGGACATAAGCTTGGGGAGTTTTCTCCAACAAGGACTTTCAAGGCACATGCCGGAGTAAAGTCAGAGAAGACGACCTCTGTTAAAAAATAGCAAACAGATGTAGCCGCAGGCTTTAGCCTGCGTTAGAGTGAAAGGTAAAAGACAAATGGAAGCGATGGCAAAATTGAGATATGCAAGAGTGGCACCAAGGAAGGCGAGAAAAGTAATGGATCTTGTCCGTGGTCAGGATGTGGGAGAGGCTATTAATATATTAAAGTTTTTGCCGCAACATGCATCTTTTTTAATCGAAAAGGTGTTGAGGTCTGCTATAGCCAATGCAAAACAAAAAAATATTGGTGATGTGGATGAGCTGAAGGTAGCAGAGGCATTTGTGGATCAGGGGCCGGCGCTTAAAAGGTTTAAGGCAGGACCAATGGGCAGGGCAATGACAAGAAAGAAGTATATGAGTCATATAACAATGGTGTTAGCTCCAAAAGTTAGTAAGTAAAAGCGGAGTGAATAAAAGAGGGGGTTTATTACTTGGGTCAGAAAGTACATCCAATAGGGTTCAGGTTAGGTTTTACAAAATGGTGGGGATCACGGTGGTATGCGGAGAGGGAATATGCAACATTGCTCCATGAGGATGTAAAGATAAGGAAACTTGTTAAAGAAAAATTGGTTCATGCAGGTGTTTCCAGGATAGAGATAGAACGTTCAGCACAAACAGCTAAGATAAATATTTTCACTGCAAGACCGGGAATTATCATAGGGAGAAAGGGCGCTGAGGTAGATAAGCTGAAAAAGGATTTGGTGACACTCACAGGAAAACAGATTTACATAAATATAATGGAAGTAAAAAAGCCGGAGATTGAGGCTCAGCTTGTGGCAGAAAATATTGCTTTACAATTAATCAAGAGGATAGCATTTAGAAGGGCCATGAAAAAGAGTGTTGCGTCTGCGCTAAGATTTGGAGCTCAGGGTATTAAGGTCAGATGTTCAGGCAGGCTTGCAGGGTCTGAGATTGCAAGGGCGGAATGGTATAAAGAGGGAAGAGTTCCATTGCATACACTGAGAGCGGATATTGATTATGGCTTTGCTGAAGCTAAAACTACATATGGACAGATAGGGATTAAGGTCTGGATTTACAAAGGAGAGATACTCCCGGAAAAGGAGGGCAGGGCTGGTGTTAGCGCCTAAGAAGGTTAAATACAGGAAGTGTCATAAAGGTCGTACTAAAGGCATCGCCTCAAGAGGCGCTGACTTGAGCTATGGCACGTTTGGACTAAAGGTTTTAGAGCCTGGAAGAATTACAGCCCGGCAAATTGAGGCAGCCCGTATTGCGATTACGAGACATATAAAAAGGGGCGGCAGGATATGGATTAGAATATTTCCTGATAAACCTATTACAAAGAAGCCGGCTGAAACAAGAATGGGAAAAGGAAAAGGTCCAGTAGAGGGTTGGGTAGCAGTTGTACAGCCAGGCAGGATTCTATATGAAATGGATGGAGTATCAATAGAAATTGCACAGGAAGCATTAAGGCTTGCTGCACATAAACTGCCGTTAGCTACAAAGTTTATTGTCAGGGGTGGATAGATGAAATTAAATGAAATTAAAGAAGCATCAAATGAAGAGTTAACCGAACATGAGAAATTGTTAAGGAAAGAATTATTTAACCTCAGATTTCAAAAGGTGCTTAGCGGACTTGAAAATCCAATGAGGATAAGCCTGGTAAAAAAAGAGATCGCCAGGATAAAGACAGTAATAAATGAGAGGAAGGCAGGGAGATAGAATTGGTACAAAAACGGCGTAAAGAATATATCGGTGATGTTGTTAGCAACAAAGCTGAAAAGACTGTGACTGTAGAGGTGAAAAGTTTGTATCGTCATCCTGTATATGGAAAGGTTGTTAAAAGGCGTAAGAAGTTTATGGCACACGATGAAGAAAACAAATGTCATGTTGGTGATAAGGTAATGATTATCGAGACAAGGCCGCTGAGTAAAAGAAAACACTGGAAGGTAATAGAGATATTGGAGTCTACACAAGTATAAGGGGTAGGTGACTAATGATTCAGCCAAGGACTATATTAGAAGTAGCAGATAATTCGGGCGCAAAAAAGGTAATGTGCGTCGGGGTAATGGGAGGCTCTGGAAGGAGATACGCCGGCATAGGTGACATAATTACTGTCAGTGTGAAAGAGGCTATTCCTGAAGGTACTGCCAAGAAAGGCCAGGTCGCAAAGGCAGTTGTTGTAAGGACTGTCAACAGTGTGCGCAGGGATGATGGTTCATACATAAGATTTGATAAAAATGCAGCAGTTCTTATTAATGCTCAGGGTGAGCCGATAGGGACAAGAATTTTTGGTCCAGTAGCAAGAGAGCTTAGGTGGAAAAAATTCATGAAAATAATATCTCTTGCGCCAGAGGTGGTATGATGGGAAATAAGATTAGAAAAGGTGATTCAGTAGAAATTATGACAGGAAGGGATAAGGGGAAGAGAGGAAAGATTTTGAGGATTCTCTTATCTGCAGAAAAATCCCGTGTTCTTGTAGAAAATTTAAATTTAATTAAGAAACACATGAAGCCATCGAACAAGAACAAAGAAGGTGGAATAATTGAAATGGAAGGTTCTTTAGACATTTCAAATGTATTATTGGTTTGTTCTAAATGTAATAAGGCGTCAAGGGTTGGGTTTAAAACAGGTGATAACAAGAATGTCCGTTATTGTAAAAAATGCAATGAAATAATTGATTGAGAGTGGGTTTGAACAAATATGACACAGGAAATTAAAGTACCAAGGCTTAAAGAAAAATATCGTAAAGAAATTGTACCCGCATTAATCCGGGATTTTGCCTATAAGAATCCTATGGAGGCTCCGGCCATAAAAAAAGTGGTTATTAATGCTGGTATAGGTGAAGCTGTCCAGAATGTTAAGATGTTAGATCTTGTGGCGGCAGAGATTAAACAGATTGCAGGGCAGAATCCTGTTATAACAAAGGCAAAAAAATCCATAGCAACTTTTAAACTGCGTGAAGGAATGCCGATCGGGTGCAAGGTAACTCTCAGGGGAAATATAATGTATGAGTTTCTTGATCGCTTAATTTGTATAGCGCTTCCGCGAATCAGAGATTTCCGTGGTGTTAATGGAAATGCCTTTGACGGTAAGGGCAATTATACACTTGGCATTAAAGAACAGATATTATTTCCTGAGATTAAATATGATTCTGTAACATTTTTACATGGTCTTGATATTACTATTGTTACCAGCGCCAAATCTAATCAGGAAGGTAAGGCATTGTTAAAATTCATGGGGATGCCTTTTAGGAATTAGATAAAATGGAGGATATGTGGCTAAGAAGTCTTTAATTGCAAAAGCAAAATTAGAACCAAAATTTCAATCACGAAGATATAATCGTTGTGGTTTATGTGGAAGACCAAGGGGATTCCTCAGAAAATTTCGGATGTGCCGTATTTGTTTCAGGAGTCTAAGCCTGAAAGGTGATATACCTGGAGTAATGAAATCAAGTTGGTAATGAGGTTTATGAATCCACAGATAAATCCAGATGAACATTTATTAATTGATACTAAGTGGTTATTTGTATTCACCTGTGGTAATTTTAACAAGGTTTTTTAAGGAGTAGTTTATGGTAATGACAGATCCAATTGCAGATATGTTAACAAGGATAAGAAACGCAAGTGCACAGAAACATGCAACAGTAGATATACCGGTGTCTATTTTAAAAGTTGAAATGGCAAGGCTCCTAAAGGAGACTGGATTTGTTGAGGATTACAAAATTACGGGTGAAGGCACCGCAAAAATGATCTGCGTTCTTTTAAAATATAACAGGGATGATGTCGCAACTATTACAGGTATCAAAAGGATCAGTAAGCCTGGACGCAGGGTTTATGTTGATAAAGCTTCCATTCCAAAGATAATGGGTGGAATTGGTATTTCGATCTTGTCTACATCAAGTGGTTTACTAACAGACAGAGAGGCAAAGAGATCTGGTGTTGGTGGAGAAGTGCTTTGTCAGTTGTGGTAACAGGGCAGAAGTAAGAAATTAGAAGTCAGAAGGAAGAAAAGGAAAAAATACATGTCACGGATTGGTAAAAAGATTATAGAGATTCCAAAAGGTATAGAGGTAAATATAGACAGTAACAATGTGTCTGTTAAAGGACCGAAAGGAAGTTTACAGAGGACATTCAGGTCTGGCTTTGAATTTAAAATGAATGATGGAACTATTGTTATTACGCCTTTGGCAGATAGTAAAGAGATCGGAGCGCTGCATGGACTAACCAGAACTTTAATATCCAATATGATTGAAGGGGTAAATAAAGGATTTGAGAAATCATTAGAGATTAACGGTGTCGGTTATAAAGTGCAATTACAGGGAAGGAACCTTTTGTTAAATCTTGGGTTTTCGCACCCTGTTAATTATCCATTACCAGACGGAGTTGAAGCTACAATTGAGAAACAGACTGCTATAACTCTAAAAGGTATAGATAAAGAATTAATAGGATTAGTTGCATCTAATATCAGAAGTCTTAGAGAACCTGAGCCATACAAAGGTAAAGGGATAAAATATAAAAACGAGAGGATAATTAAGAAAGAAGGAAAGACAGGAAAATAAATGCAGAGTTCGGAATTTAAAATGGGGAGGGGTTGTTTTGAGTAAGACAGACCTTAGGGGAAAAAGACGACAGAGAATCAGGAAAAAGATCTTTGGTACAATAGAACGTCCTCGTTTTACTGTATTTAAGAGTAACAGATATATATATGTTCAAATAATAGATGACCTTAACGGACATACACTTGTGAGTGCGTCATCATTAGAAAAGGTACTGGACGCAAAAAATGTTAATTGTGAGGTTTCTAAACAGGTTGGTTCCTTAATTGCCAAAAGGGCAGTAGATAAAGGAATAAGCAAAGTTTCCTTTGACCGTGGTGGATATAAATATCATGGAAATATAAAGGCGTTAGCTGACGGAGCAAGGGAGAGCGGGCTTCAGTTTTAATTTAAAAAATTTATTGGGGAGGTAGTTTTGAGGAAGATTAATCCGGATGAGCTTACATTAAGAGATAAGGTGGTTTTCATAAACCGGGTGGCTAAAGTTGTCAAAGGAGGCAGACGGTTTAGTTTCAGCGCCTTAGTGGTTGTTGGAGATGAAAATGGTTGCATCGGATTTGGTAAGGGAAAGGCGGCCGAAGTACCTGAGGCAATAAGAAAGGCTAATGAACATGCAAAAAAGAACCTTATCAAATTTCCCCTTAAAAGTGCTACTATTCCTCATGAGGTTGTAGGACATTTTGGAGCAGAGACAATAGTTATTAAACCTGCTTCTTCCGGTACGGGTGTTATTGCAGGCGGGCCTGTCAGAGCTATAATGGAGGTCGCAGGGGTTCAGAATGTGTTGTGTAAATCTCTGGGAAGCGGTAATCCATTTAATGTAGTCAGGGCAACTGTAGAAGGTCTGCGTTTACTTCGCATACCTGTGGAAGTTCTTAAAGAGAGGGAAAATAAGTCAGAGAATGTTTCTGTTGAGGAAGGTGCATAATGAAAATGATTGCCATAACACAGGTAAGGAGTGAAATAGGTACTCCTGAAAAACAGAGGAGTGTAGTCAAAGGATTGGGTCTTAGGAAGATAGGACATAAAGTCATCAGACAGGATACCCCGGAAATAAGGGGAATGGTAAATAAGATAAGACATCTTGTAACAGTTGAAGAAGTTGATTCATAAGAGAGGTAATAATGAAGCTTAATGAACTTAGATCCCCAAAAGGGGCAAGGAAGAAAAAAAAGATAGTCGGACGCGGACCTGGTTCAGGACATGGAAAGACTGCATGTAAAGGTCACAAAGGTCAGCTTGCAAGAAGCGGTGGCAGCACCACACCTGGTTTTGAGGGTGGTCAGATGCCTCTTCAAAGAATAATCCCCAAGAGAGGTTTTAAAAGTTTAAACAAGGTTACATATCAGGTAGTGAATCTGGGTATTATTGATAAATATTATAACGCCGGAGAATTAGTTACGCCGGAGTCCTTAAAAGAAAAGAGAATTATCAAGAAGGCATCAGATGTAAAAATCCTCTGTGATGGAGAGTTAAATAAAGCGCTTGTCATAAAGGCGAATAAGTTCAGCAGGAGTGCAGTAGAAAAGATAAAGCAGGCAGGAGGCTCGACAGAGGTAATTTGAGTTGTTTGATCGTTTAATCACTAACTTACAAAATATTTTCAGAATTCCAGAATTAAGAAACAGGATACTGTTTACATTTGGACTTTTGGCTGTATATCGTCTTGGTTCCCATACTCCAACTCCAGGGATTGATGGAGAGGCGCTAAGCCATTTCCTTCGTGACAAGGGCGGGGCATTAATGGGTTTCTTTGATATGTTTTC
>JAHFER010000334.1 GCA_023248365.1 Nitrospirota bacterium | reverse complement strand
ATGCAGGGCACAGCATGAGGGCAGTGATTAGATGCAATTCGGTATATATCAAGATTGTGAAGCAGCAGGCACAAAAATAAACCAGATGGAGGGCACTATGAGAGCATTATTTGCCGTAGCAGTCGTTGCAGCCTTATTCCTTTCAGTTGGATGCACCAAATCAGGGACGCCGGGGTGTGGAGATTCAGACGTAAAGAAACTTGTAATTGACATTATAAATGGTGAACTAAAAAAGCACTTGTTTTATCAGGTGTTACGGGAAAGCCCAAATAAAGGGGTAAATAGGGACACATACCAATTACTTGACTTAATCTGAGTATGCAGTTAGAATTGACCTATGCCGAGAATCGCCAGAGCAGTTGCCGAGGGTTACCCTCATCATGTTATTCAAAGAGGGAATAACAGGGCGGATGTTTTTTCCGATAGTGAGGACAGGGAGCAGTATTTATCGCTCCTCAAGAAATATTCAGAGAAATGGCAGTCTCCCGTGCTGGCCTACTGTCTGATGAGCAATCATATTCACCTGCTGGTAAAGCCTGCCTCAGAGAAATCCCTCTACAAGATGATGCAAGGGCTAACTCTATGCTACACGCAGTATTACAATAGAAAATGCGGGATGACAGGCAGGCCCCTTGGTGATGATGAATTCGTTCAGGGGATAGAGAAGAAGTTAAAGAGGCCACTGGCTATTGAGGCCGAGGGGACGGCCCAAGAAGAACATAGCTTAGTAACTTTATTGGTATGTGTCCCTATTTATTTATTTAATCAATGCAGCAATCCTTTCTAAAGGGTTTTTATAAGCTCCTGAATTTGCTGCAGTAATCGTGAAACCTCCCACTGACCTTTAAGATAATAATCTGCAGAAGTCTTCTTTGATTTCCCAATCCGTATAGTAATACCTCTTTTAAACAGTTCTCTAAAAGCGGTCTCATCTGTCCGGTCATCGCCTATATATATGGGTAAACACTTATCTTTTAATTGTTTTAGAATCCAGAGAGTAGCCACTCCCTTGTTCCATGATAGATCTGGCACGAGTTCCAAAACCTTCTTACCTTTAATTATGGATAGGGATCCATTTTCGAAGAACTGAGCCACTACCTTATAGAACGCCTTCTTGACAGATAAGACCTCTTTTTTATCTACAGATCGAAAGTGAAGGCTCAAGGTAAATTTCTTGTCCTCAAGCCATGCGCCTTTTATATGTTCGGTATCTTTTTTGAGTAGATGTTTTACATTTTTAACAACCGGTTTTGCTAATTGCGCCTTCGGATGTGTATATCTCACATCAGGGCCAGAGATGTCTAAACCATGATTTCCACCATAATAAATCTTTCTGATACCAACCCTTTTCTTGATATCCGGCAACGACCTACCACTTAAAATAGCCAAGTAACAACGGTTAGAATGTGCCAGCAGTTGCAATTGTTTTTTAATGCTATCGGATAAAATGCATTTAGCAGGGTTTTGTTGAATAGGGACTAATGTGCCGTCATAATCTAAAAACAATGCAATCTTTTGGTCAGGTTTAACCTTAAGGAAATATTCTTTATTATGTTTTTCAAAGAAATAGTGTGGCTGTAAAACCTTATCCAATTTTTCCATTTGAGACATCAGGTGGCTTCAAGCGCGCCAGTGTTGTAATCAGGTTTGCTGCCCATCGATAGATATTATATTCTTTAACCGCAGTACGCATCCTCTTCATTCGTTCAGACCTTTCGTCAGGTTCCATGGTGAGTGAAAGATGGATGGCATCTGCCATTTCCTCTATATCATAAGGATTAACAATAACCGCATCTCTAAGCTCACGTGATGCGCCTGCAAATCGGCTGAGAATTAATACGCCATCTTCCTCATCACGGGAGACAACAAATTCTTTAGCAACGAGATTCATCCCGTCATGCAGAGATGTGACCATGCAGATATCAGAGGCTTTGTAATAGCGGTAAATTATTTCATGGCCGTGATGGGCTTTCAAAAACACTATCGGCTTCCATTTCTTTGTCTGGAACCTCCAGTTTATTTTTTCCGCGATCTCTTCAACCTCTGCAATAAGATCATGATATCTCTTGATATGAGTCCTGCTTGGCGCACCCAATTCCACGAATGTGAACTTTCCGATAAAGTCCGGATATTTTTCTAAAAAACGCTCTATAGCCCTGAATCGTTCAGGAATGCCTTTGGTGTAGTCAAGCCGGTCAACCCCGACACCAAGATATTCCACATGCAGGTCTATCTCCTTAAGCAGATTCTCGCGGAGCAGCTCTTTTTCTGAGATTGCAGCAGCTTTATCCGAAACCAAATTCCCGAAATCAACACTTATAGGGAATGGTTTTACAAATGTCGTGCTGCCTCCTCTCTCAACCGAGAATTGATCCCAGCTGATCTTTGATTCAAGAAACCTGTTAACGGTATCCAGAAAATTGTTGCAGTGATATTGGATGTGAAAGCCAATAATATCCGCTCCCAACATTCCCATAAGAATCTCCTGCTGCCACGGGCAGATGCCGAAGGACTCCGGATTAGGCCATGGGATATGCCAGAAAAGAGCTACTTTTGCATCAGGACGCTTTTCTTTTACCAACAATGGCAAGAGGGCAAGATGA
>JAHFER010000333.1 GCA_023248365.1 Nitrospirota bacterium | reverse complement strand
GCATGATAACGTTTGCCTTCACGGTTGCGGAGATTATGACTTTCATCCATTATGACCACCCGGTATCTTGGCAGATCAGGCAGTTCATTTATGGCGCGTGAAATGGGAAGAACCTTTGCCCTCATACGATAGTGATGCACGTGATCTTCCCACATCCTGACAAGATTTTTCGGGCAGATGATGAGTGTCTCAAGTCCGAAATCATCCTCAAATATACGGGCAAGCGCAGTTGCCATGAGGGTTTTGCCAAGCCCCACAACATCACCAAGCAGAACACCGCCGCGTTTATTGAGATGATGCGCAGCTATCTTTACCGCAGCGGTCTGGAATTCAAATAACCTCTTACCAAAATCATGCGGTATTCGGAATTCGGAGAGACCGGCACGGGCCTCCTGCGCAAGGTGGTAAGCCATTTTGATATAGATATAATGCGGTGGAATCAGGTCTTCACGTGCCCAGCTTTCGCCGATGATTTTTGCTAAATCTTCAGATATATCAAGACACCATTTGTCATTCCAGCGGTCTTCAAACCAATGTGCCAGTTTCTGACATGCGTCATGGTCAAGGACATCAATATTCAATTCTCCCTGCTGCGCAAGTCCGGCAAAAGTAAGGTTACTGCTTCCCAGAAAACCTGTAGTGGGGTTAATGGGATCAGGCCGGAAAAGCAGGTAGAGCTTTGCATGCAAAGGGTGTCTGAGGAATAACTTAACTACAACCTTCTTTGCCTTAATCTGGGCGGCAAGCCTGCGAAGGCCTGCCTCGTCGTCATTGGTAGGGATTCCATAGGTCAACTGCTCACGGAACTCTTCTGCCAGTTTCTTTTTTATCCGAAGCGCTGCTTGCTGATCTATGCCTTTGTCTGTCCTGGTAAGGCTTAGTGCGGAGATAAGTTCTTCCTGTGGGAGCCTCTGCATTCCAACTAAAAGACGGCAGCAGTTATCCTTGCCGCCGGACCATTTCTCAATGTAGGAATCGAGCTGTTTCCAGCCGCGTAGATTGAAATAGCCAACGCAAAAATCCGCGCGGACAGAAACATTCAGAGTTTCACGGAGGGCAGTAATAAGCTGCTGTTCAATATTGTCGAAAATACGGGGCATATTTCAACATATTATAAAATCAGCGCCTAAACTGCAAGGGGAATTAGGTTGGGGTCTTTTAAGATCAAATGATTTTCTCAGTTTCTTTGCTTTATTATCTCTGCACATTTGAATCCGCTTATAACTGCACCCTCGATAGTTGCGGGAAGTCCTGTGTCGGTCCAGTCGCCGGCAAGGAAGAGGTTTTTTATTGGGGTTTCGTGGGATGGTCTGTGTCTTTGGACTCCGGGTGATGGGATGAACGTTGCATTCCTTTCTTTTATTATCTTGCTGTAGAGTAATTTTGCAGAGCGTGCTATGGGGAGGAACTTCCTGAGTTCTGTTAATGCCATATTCAGGAGTTGTTCGGAATTTATGTTCACATAGTCCTGTGCACCGCTTATTACAAGGGAGGTAAGGCCTTCCCTAACCACGCTCTTATTTATCATCCCCTTATTAAATACCCACTGCACAGGGGAGTTTACTAATGCTGCAAAGGGCTTGTCAATTATGGGTTTATCAAAGAGAAGATGGAAAGATATAATGGGTGATGATTTTAATTCTTTCAGGCAGGAAAAATAATTGTGATATCTGGTTGTGATGGATTCAGGAAGTAGCCTCTGAAGGGAATAATAAGGAACAGCGCTTATATAATAGTCACCTTTAATTATCCTGCCGGCACGGGTTCTTATTCCTGAGACTCCGGTATCTTCTATGATTATCTCAGATACTGCACATCCTTTTTCAATAATCCCGCCGTGCTGTTTTATAAATGCTTCAGCATCATCAACATATAGTCTGCTTAACGGTACTGCAGGGAAAACAATCCTTGACCCTTTGCGGCTTTTAAACATTGCCTTTTTTAAGACGGTTTTGAAGATGGCTGTTGATGCCTTGTCCGGGCTTTCATTCATTACTGCAAGGGTGAGGATATTCCAGAAGTAATCTTGTGATCGCACACTCTGATGATGCTTGTTGAGCCAGTTACTGATTGAATCGTCAAATCCCCCCGAACCCCCCTTTTCTAAAGTGGGGAATAGCAGGTTAGTTACATCACCCTCCCCCTTGCCCCATTCTTTTAACGGATTGGAGCTTGCTCTCCCCATATGGGAGAGGGTTAGTGGGAGGGGATTTTCATCATATAACAGATCCTTTGTTATGTAAAGCAGTCTGAGCCTTTCTGAAAAACCGAGTGCCTTAAAGCGTAAGATGCCTGAAGCCGCGTGGAGAGGCGCAGGCAGGGGAAGGGAGTTTAAACTGTAGGTCCGCCCGTCAGCGTCAATAAAATCAACATGGAGATCCTTTTGGATGTAAAGTTTGTCATCTGAACCTGTTGGGGCACCAATTGTCTTTAGAAATCTAAATGTGTTTTCATAGCATCCCATAAGGAGATGCTGGCCGTTGTCCAATTCAATAGAGAGATTTTTATCGAAAAATGAAAAGGCCCTTCCGCCGAGGAAACCTCGCTGCTCTAAAACAGTAACATCATATCCTGAAGATATTAGATCTGTTGCCGCTGCAAGGCCTGCAAAACCGCCGC
>JAHFER010000332.1 GCA_023248365.1 Nitrospirota bacterium | reverse complement strand
AAGGCCTCACAATCACTGAAGAGCAGCCCTTCAAACTCGTGCATCATTACGAAAGGGATAAAACGATGCACATCAAATTCCTTACTCATCTCCTGACAGACATCTTCCAGAAGAGCATTTTCTACGGTAGCGGCTTTCTGGTCAAATGGAAGCCTCCCCGCAGCATCTCGTCCTGGCCAGGCCTTGTCCCCAGTTTTCGGCAGCGCGTAATAATCTACCATCGTGGTTGACAGACAGTTCGAATCTTCTTTGAGGTGATTGAGAATATCCCTTCTAACCGTGCTCCATGAGCGAATACCCCCTCGACGGTCCCTCATGCGTGCATTGCCCACGATGAGGGCGCTGACTTTTGTGTAGCCTTGCCTGTAAAGATGCCGACTGAGAATCTCGTTTACAAAAGTCTCTTCCGTCTCCCCCTCAACGTGAATCAACAATCTCGACATGAGATCATTCCCCTCCGGGGCGTCCACCCAGTTCGTTTTTCTCCCATAACTGACCAAGGCTATAATCTTCAAGCCAGGTGGTCAGTTTAGTTGAGTCAAGACGTGTAATATGTGTACTGCCCTCCACACGGTCAGCTACCAGTACATCCTCCGGCTGGAAATGATCAAGCAGCAATGGTGACTGTGTCGAGACAATTACCTGCGTACTCTCTGATGCCATTTTGATTAGCGATGCCAGCATTGTGATTGCAGCAGGGTGAAGACCGAGTTCCGGCTCATCCACAAGAATAACTGACGGCCTTAAATTTTCAGGCTGGAGCAGAAGTGTTGCCAATGCTATAAATCGCAGAGTACCATCCGAAAGGCTGGATGCGCCAAAATATTGATCTGACTTTTTATGCTTCCATGCCAAACGTATCACCTCTTCATTCAAAGGATCAGGGGTCAACAGGAAGTCATCAAAAAAAGGAGCAACTCTCTGAATGGTACGTCGTACAAGACTATATTCAGTTGGGCTCTTCTGTTGCAACAGATACAGAAAGGCAGGCAAATTCGAGCCGTCGGGACGCAGGAAGGCGTTATCATTCAGCTTTGCGGTTTTTCTCATTGGTGAACTACCACTGGTATCATGAACATGATACAAACGCCATCTTCCCAGTCGGGTACGCACCCAGTCCGCTGTCCCTTGCAATTTTGGGTCACTAATCCCAGCCTCCCGGCCATTCCCGCGGGAGGAAAGAAATCCACCATAAGGAACGGGATATCGCGCTTTTTTCCAATAATAAACACGTTCATCCGCTGGGTATAGACTGTCATCATCTGTTGGCTTAAGCACAAGTCTATACTGATTTACCCCCTGACAGAAGGAGATGTGAATAACAATTTCTCCTGTAACCTTTGAACCAAAATATAGCAACTGCTCTGCCCCACCGGACATACGAACGTAATCGTTCAGCAAACCCTCCCGGATTGCATGTAAAAAAGAAAAAACACCTATAAAATTGGACTTGCCGGAACCATTTGGACCAATAATTATATTTATAGGTCGTAAAGGAAGGTTCTCAACAGATGCTATGCTTTTAAAACCTTTGACAGTTATGTAGTCGAGTTCCGTGGTGTTCATAGTCTTATGATTGTTGATTGTTATCAGACATAATTATTATATTTTAAAAAGATGCAGAAGATACCTTACCCCAGATTCTCCTTCTCCTTGAAAATTCGACGCTTAATCTTAATCAAAACAGCAAGAAAATACTATAAAAATAAAAAACAGCCCTTGAACGATTTCAATAACGAGTTTACAAACAGTTCCGCAGTGCAGAAGTGCCACCTTAATTTAAATTTTTTAATTTTATATGACAATTCTCAGACCTTGTCAATTAAATCCCTCACGGACACAGCTATTCCCTGGTATTCACATTTCCTCTCTACTATTTCAGTTTAAGCTTTTGGTTTTTCTTAAAAGAGTGAGGAACTTTGTGGTTAGCTTAAAGTGGGGTGTCACCCCCCAAACATCCATCGTTTGAAGTTCCAGAAGTGGATTAATCTCTGTACAAAGGCTGTCTGATCTACCTTGATGGCGAGTCTTTCAATCTCGATGCGGTTCTTTTCTATCTCCCTGTCCTGTAACTTTTCAAGGCCGCCGTCTGCAATGAAATGTCTAATCTTCTCCAGCTCACCTGCGTCAAGCCAGACGCCGTGATTGCCGCACTCATCAATTATTACTCCTGATATCCTGGCGAAGTTTTTTCTGTTCATTATCTTTCCACAGCGGACGCATGGTATATAGGTTATTGAATCATGGGCCGGCTCTGTTACATATTCCTTAATAATCAGGCTTTCATCCCTGTATACATCCGATTCCCTCGTGGCCCGCCGAAATCTTATGCGATCAAGCCAGATGCCTCCACAATACGAACAAAGTTCGTATTCTTCATTTTTCTGTGAATAACTTACCAGGGGTTTCCTGCACCGGGGGCAACATGGCGCTATATACTCTGTCTTATCTTTGATCTGCCCTCCGCAGAACGGGCATAACATCAAGCTTGAATTAATACCTTTTCCGCAGTGATTGCAAATTTTTGTTGTGTACATGGTATCAGTTATCCGAATGTTGATTCGGATGCTTAATAAAAATGCTAAAGGATCCAAATCAGAGTACACCCATATGAAAGACTGCG
>JAHFER010000331.1 GCA_023248365.1 Nitrospirota bacterium | reverse complement strand
CTTCTTCTTTATATCTGCTGCTGATGCACCCTCTAATATCAATTCCTTGACGTCTTCGTCAACAAACATTACTTCATACAATGCAACACGACCTTTATATCCGGTATTATTGCAGGTCTGACACCCCTTGCCTTTATGGCAGACAAAGGAGCCGGCCTCCTCCACTGTAAACCCTAAATCAGTTAATGCTACCGGGCTTATCTTCTCCTCCTCTTTGCAATCCCTGCATATACGCCTCACAAGCCTCTGGGCAATAATAAGAATCAGAGAGGAGGCAACAAGAAACGGCTCTATACCCATATTAAGAAGCCTTGTAATAGTGCTCGGTGCATCATTGGTGTGAAGTGTACTAAGAACCAGGTGCCCTGTAAGAGCGGCCTTAACCGCAATCTCGGCAGTCTCATAATCCCTTATCTCTCCCACTAATACCACATCAGGGTCCTGCCTCAGAAAAGATCTCAAAGCCGCTGCAAAATTAAGCCCTATCTCTTCTTTCATCTGTACCTGATTAACTCCAAACATATTATATTCCACAGGGTCTTCTGCGGTCATTATATTAATGCCTACTTCATTTATCTGCTGGAGCGCAGAATACAGGGTTGTACTCTTTCCACTCCCTGTGGGGCCGGTCACAAGCACCATACCAAACGGAGCGTGTATGGCCTTCATAAGGTCTTCATTAGCCTTTGGTTCAAACCCCAGTTTTGTAAGATCAAAACTGAGCGAACCCTTATCTAATATTCTCAAAACGACCTTCTCTCCAAAGAGGCATGGGAGGGTGCTAACACGAAGGTCAATCTCCCTGTCCTTCAATCTCAGTTTAATCCTCCCGTCCTGGGGGAGCCGTCTTTCAGCAATATCTAATTCTGCCATGATCTTAAGCCTTGATGTCAGTGCAGCCCTCAGTTTTAAGGGAGGATTCATAACCTCATAAAGAACACCGTCAATTCTATACCTTACCCGGAATTTCTTTTCATATGCCTCAATGTGAATATCGCTTGCCCCCTTTTTAATAGCATCAGACAGGATAAGGTTCACAAGTTTTACAACAGGGGCCTCTTCAACAGCCTCTTTTAACTCCCTTAGATCTACCTGTTCTTCTACATCTGCCTCAGCTAATATATTCAGCCCTTCATCAGAGCCATCCATACTCATCAGTACCTGCTGAAGATTTATGGAGCTTGTATCGTAATGCTTGCTCATTGCAGCTAAGATTGAGCTCTCTGAAGCAATTACTACATCCACATCATAACCTGTCATAAATTTTATATCGTCAACTGCAAATATGTTGGATGGGTCCACCATTGCGATTGTTATTACATGTCCTAACCTGCGAATTGGTATCACATTGTATTTCTGGACAACCTCGGTCTGAAGTAATTTAATCGCTGAAGGGTCAATCTCGATTTTAGATAGTTCTATAGACTTTACTCCATATTGTTTGCTTAAAAACTCAAGGAGCTCCTGTTCCATAATAACTCCAAGTTTTACAAGTATACTGCCGAGTCGCCCGCCTTCCTTCTGCTGAATAGACATTGCCTTTGCAATGTCCTCTTCAGATACAAGCTTTGCCGCTACAAGCATTTTACCAATTTTATTCATAAAAAAATAATGGACCGTTAAGGGAAAAGTGTACTTTCAACCGCCTGCCTCATAACCTCAACTGGCGGTTCGATGCCTGTCCAAATCCTGAAGGATGCTGCTCCCTGGTGTATAAGCATCCCGAGTCCGTTAACATACCGGCAGCCCGCTTCTTTTGCATACTTTAACAATTTAGTCTCAGATGGATTATAGATAAGGTCACAGACAAAAAGTCCTTTGTGAAGAAACTCCCCTGGTATTGGTGATGCATCTCCCTTATCAAGACCTACAGATGTAGTATTTACAACACTATCAACCATATCTGTAACCACTTTGAGTTCATCATAACTTAAACCTGTTACATCTATCTTTAATAGTGGAAAGTACTCCTTCATCTGATTTTTCAGGGAAAGTGCCTTACTGACTGTTCTATTGGCAATAATAATTTCTTTTACCCCCTCAGCAGCAGACTGAAAGGCCACGGCCTTTGCAGCCCCACCGCTGCCTAATATCAGCAATGAATGTTTTGCCACAGGGTAACCCGCCTCTTTAAGAGAGTTTGTAAATCCAATACCATCAGTGTTGTAACCAATTAATCGGTTCCCCTCTAACTTTAAAGTATTTACAGCGCCAATCATCCCTGACTCTTCAGAAAACTCAGAGATGTACTTTAAAACCTTCTCCTTATGAGGAACAGTGACGTTAAGACCAACTATATTCAGGGCAGGAACAGCCTCCATGGCCTCTTTAAGGCATTCAGGCTTAATTGCAAAGGGAACATAACAATAATCAAGGCCAAGGTGTTCAAATGCAGCATTGTGCATCACAGGTGAAAGGCTATGGCTTACAGGCCAGCCGATTATGCCTATAACCTTAGTGTTTCCTGTAATTTTCATAAATAGTTTAGCAGGTTCTTTTCGGATATACAATAAAAGGTCTTAAGGGTCTGTACATAAATAACTTGAACATCTTGCATCTCATCTTCAGGCTATATTTGACCGCTCTTCAATCGCAAAATCCTCAACATAGTTTTACTATGCCTG
>JAHFER010000330.1 GCA_023248365.1 Nitrospirota bacterium | reverse complement strand
ACGTTTGCCTTAATCTGCGCTATGGTTCTGTCATTCTCTCTTTCGACAAGATCGAGATAGCAGTGGCCTTTCTGGTTGCATTTCAGCTCAGCTATCTCTGCTATAACCCAGCAGGCATCAGGCAATGAATAGCTGATAGCTGATTTTATCAGGCTGTTCAGTTCATACAGGGTTAATGCTGATTTCTCTGTCAATGCGCGTTCCATAAAATAAATAAAAAGGGGACAAATCCTTCAAATTGACAATTTACTCTCAATTGCTATTATATCTGAAATCCCCTTCTCTGTCTCTTCCCTGTTGCCCTGCAGTTGTTCTGAACCTTAATGATGTCCTCTTTCAGAGCGAATCCCGCCCTAAGAAATCTTTCCATGACTTTGAATGCCAATGGGATATAAAACTTATTCCTTCTCGTATCGCCGATGAGTATCGCGCAGTATTTATCCGGCTTTAAACCAAATACTTTATCGATAAATTAATTTACTTACGGAAAGAATATAAAAAGCCTGCGATTCCTGTAATGCCAATCCCTTCGTACTCTTTCAAATCAAGAAGATGTCTGTCGCCTGAGACAATAAGATTGGCATCAGCTTCTTTAGCGCATTCAAGGACTCTGTTGTCAGGCACATCGGCAAGTATATCAAGTCTTATAATCGGCTTTAGAACCGTTGCAACCTTGCCGATATGTTTCAGTGCAGCAGTAATATTATCATCGCCCCATAAAAACTTTTCTCTGAGTTTCCTGGCTGTTTCTGTGAGTATTGCTACAGAAGTGTAAAGATTTACTACGCCTCCGACTGCAAGTAAATATGCCTCTTCTGCCTTACAGCCCGGCGATATAAAAGCGGATATATAGACATTTGTGTCAAATACGACCCTCAGCATTACCGGCCTTCAAAGATTAATTTCTCTATATCTTTTTCGGTAAGCTTTAGTCCCTTTGACTTTTTGGCGCCATATCTCTGAAGCTGAAAGAACTCTTCTCTGAGTTTTTCTTCTTTATAAAAAGAAAAAACTTCCCTGAAGAGCTGGCTTATAGTCTCACCTTTTGCCTTTGCAAGCTTTCTGTATTCATTCGCCGTTTCTGGCGGGACAGATAGTGTCATTACAACCCTCTGCCTATTTAGCATAACCTTCACCTCCTCATGGTATTACCTTGTATTACAATAGCAGGAGGGATTGAGGGTTGTCAAGGATAGCGCTTCCGCGCATCAGGGATATGTCTTCTGCACCTTCTTAAATACAAACACATGCTCGTGCATGATTAACAGAAAATTGTAGAGTTTTGATTTCTTCACCCAGAAGCCGGTTGCCTTGCAGTTGTGCTGAACCTTGATGATGTCCTCTTTCAGAGCGAATCCCGCCCTAAGAAATCTTTCCATGACCTTAAATGCCAGAGGGATGTAAAACTTATTTCTCCTGGTATCCCCAATGAGTATTGCGCAGTATTTATCCGGCTTTAAAACCCTGAAACATTCTTTTGCTACTTTTTCTATTTTGTCACAAAATATATCTACTGAATGAATATTTGAGAGGTCCGCTTTAATCTTGCCCTCTGAATACTTAATGATGTCAACGTAAGGTGGATGGGTTAGTATTAAATCAATGGAGTTGTCTTCGATATTATTCAGAGTTCTTGCATCACCGATAAAACATCGCTGGGGGTGAGAATAAAGATAATCAAAGTTCAGCCGTTCTTTTGTGATTTTGATCGCCTCTGGATTTATATCAATACCGATGCCTTTTCTTCCAGTCAGTTTACATTCAATTAAGGTTGTACCACCGCCAACCATCGGATCAAGGACTGCATCGCTTTCATTTGAATAGCGCAGGATTAAATTTCTTACAACCTGAGGCGACCAGTTCCCGCGATAGTCGGATCTGTGGGTTGCCCAGTTGCCCCTCTTCGGAAAAGACCAAACTGTGGCGCATTCGAGGTCGAAGTTTTCAGGTTGAAACCTCTTTAAGACCACCGTTCCTGCTTGAAATGACATTCAGGCTTTCAGGACGATCCTCGATCGTACGAGGTAAAACAAATATTATTTGCAATAAATGAAGACCGCCTGAGAGCCGCTATTTTGATCGATCATTGATCGAATCAATAAGAAATGTCAACAGACTATATGTAACAATGACGAAAGTGGTAGAATAGCTAAAATTTTGGTTGTTATGGTGGCAGATGGATTTATGTTTTGACAGAGAAAAAGCAGAAGGATATAAAAGCCTATCTCAGATAGCCAGAGTCTTAACCGAGGACTGGGCATCAAGAAATCTCTTTTGTCCTTCATGTAAAAAACCAAAGCTACGAACAGCCAAAGACAACACAAAGGTTATAGATTTTGTATGCGACAATTGCGCCGAGACATTCCAATTAAAGAGTCAGCGCAAACCATTAGGCGATAAGGTACTTGATTCTGCTTACGGCCCCATGATTGACTCTATTAAAAGAAATAAAACACCGAATCTATTCCTTCTTCATTATAATTCACAAGACTACTGCACAGAAAACTTATTGATAGTTCCACGATATTTTTTAACGATATCCTGCATCGAACCACGCAAAGCCCTATCATCAAGCGCACGCAGAGCAGGCTGGATAGGCTGCAATATTGTTTTAAAAGAGATACCGCTCGA
>JAHFER010000043.1 GCA_023248365.1 Nitrospirota bacterium | reverse complement strand
CCGTGATGAACTCCTATAGCATTTATTACCATTGCATTCTCGCCATATTTTTTCGACACTTCCATACCAAGCGCTACGTGAGTCCCCTCATGCTAATGCGTCAAAGCCTTCCCAATATCATGGAGTAATGCCCCTCGTTTGGCGAGGGTAACATCTAATTTAAGTTCTGCGGCCATGATACCTGCAATAACAGCAACCTCCTTTGCATGCATCAGGTTATTCTGACCATAACTCGTCCTGTATTTTAAACGTCCAAGCAGCTTTACAAGCTCAGGATGAAGATTATGTATGCCAAGGTCAAACATCACCTTCTCTGCCTCTTCTTTCATGTTTTTCTCAATATCTTTCTTTACCTTTTCTGCCAGTTCTTCAATGCGGCCCGGATGTATCCTGCCATCAGAGATCAGCTTCTCAAGTATCTGTCTTGCAATCTCTCGCCGAATAGGGTCAAACCCCGAAATGATTACAGCCTCCGGTGTGTCATCAACTATAAAATCAACGCCCGTAGCGCTTTCCAGCGCGCGTATATTGCGTCCTTCCCTTCCGATAATTCTTCCCTTCATCTCTTCATTCGGCAGATTTACCACAGACACGGTTGTTTCAGACACATGCTCACCAGCATATCTCTGGACTGCAATTGTTATTATCTCTCTTGCCTTTTTCTCAGCCGTGCTCTTTGCCTCTTCCTCAATACGCTTTATCTCTTTTGCAGCCTCGAACTTCGCCTCATCTTCCATGTTCTGCATAAGATACTTTTTGGCATCCTCTGATGACATCCCTGATATACGCTCTAACTGTTCTCTCTGCTGGCGCAGTACCTGTTCATAATGATCTATCTTTTCTGTTGCCAGTTTTTCACGGACTGTAACCTCTTTTTCCCGCCTGTGCAGTTCACTATCCCGTCTTTCAAGCTGGTCTCCTTTTTTCTCAAGGTGGTTTTCCTTCTGGGCAAGCTTCTTGTCCAGATTTATTAATTCAGTGCGTTTTTCCTGCGTCTCTTTTTCAATCTCCTGCCTCGCCTGATATACCTTGTCTTTGGCCTCTATCTCAGACTCTTTCTTGCTGTTCTCTGCCCCTTTTTGTGCATCTCTGATTATCCGCTCAGACTCCTCCTGTGCCTCCTTAACCTTATTGACCATACTAAGGCCTTTGACCACATATCCGGCAATTACTCCTATTATTAGCCCTGCAAGAACTGTAATTATATATCCCATATCTTAGTACCTCAGCAAATATTAAGTGTTGTTAGATTTCACCTTTTTAATCACGTCAAATCTTCTTCTAATCTCACCCTCGAATCCATTTAATGTCGGGTGATAATAACTGCAAGGCGCTGGTGTATAAGCCTGTTCCACATATCCGCCAAAATCATGCGGGTATTTGTATCCCTTCCCCCTGCCGAGCTTAGAGGTCCCTTTATAATGACTGTCTTTTAAATAATCAGGAACAGGTAAGACCTTTCCGGCTTCTATATCTTTGAGTGCATTATCTATCCCTGTGTAGCAGGCATTACTCTTGGGGGCTGTTGCAACATAAACTGCGGCCTGTGCAAGCGGAATCCTCCCCTCAGGCATACCGATAGCCTCTAAGGCATGTAATGCAGCTACAGCCACTGAAAGTGCATTGGGGGCAGCCATTCCGATATCCTCAGAAGCACATATTATAATGCGGCGGGCAATAAACAGCGGGTCTTCTCCTGCATAGATCATCTTCGCAAGCCAGTAGAGGGCTGCGTCAGGATCGGAACCACGCATACTTTTTATAAAGGCAGAGATAGTGTCATAATGGTTATCCCCGTCTTCATATTGAATGTACTTCTTCTGGACTGATTCTGTTGCTACATTCAGATCATACTGTATTTCTCCTTTTTCATCTGGTTTAGTAGTAAGGATACCTGTCTCTAATGCATTTAAAAGCCTTCTTGCGTCACCTTCAGCAGAACGTATCAGATGAGTTACAGCATCTTCTGTAATACGCACACTGTAGTTTCCCATACCATTTTCCCTGTCTTTAAGCGCCCTTTCCAGCACAATCTTAAGATCCCCGTCACTCAGGCTCTTGAATTCTATTACAAGTGACCTGGAGGACAGAGAAGGGATGATTGAAAAAAATGGATTCTGGGTTGATACACCTATTAAGGTAATTATGCCGCGCTCTACATGGGGGAGCAGCGCATCCTGCTGTACCTTATTAAACCTGTGTATCTCATCTATAAATAATATAGTCCGTCCACCTTTCTTTATATTCCACTCTTCTGCGTTTTCAATTGCCTTCCTGATGTCAGAGATACCAGAGGTTACGGCGTTCATTTCTAAAAAATTGGCTCTGGTCAAATCTGCGATAAGATGGGCAATTGCGGTCTTTCCGCTTCCCGGAGGTCCAAATATGATTAGCGACCTGATCTTATCCGATTCTATAGCCCGCCTTAACAACCTTCCTGGCCCCATAACATGCACCTGTCCCACAAAGTCTTCAAGCCTCTCAGGCCTCATGCGCCATGCAAGCGGGGCGGTTTTATCGTAACTATTCATTCGAAAATCCGTTATCCGTGACCGTAAACCGTCATTCCCGTGAAAACGGGAATCCAGCGTTATGTCCTGGGTCTGGATTCCCACTTTCGTGGGAATGACGTAAATGTAACCGTGTAATAACTCCATAGGAAATTACATAGTTACTCTATTTATAATCTACGAGTTTGCCGGGAAAGAAGAAACGGGGGTGAAACTTAGGATAGGTATAACCGTGGACTTATTAATAAATAAAGGAACTTTCAGTGTCCTATTCTTATGTTCCCTGTAATTGATATTTTTACCATCCGGAGTTGACCATAAATCTGCAAAAGCCAAAACATGTAGAAGCTGCATTAGTATCAATATCATCATTAATATTTCCATCATTCCATTTATACCTATTATACCTGTAAGTAATACCATTTCTTTTTTTCCCGCCCCACTTATACCGTGTATAAAAGAAATTTAAACCTGGTAAACCAAGTGGGAATTCTTGTAGAAACATTAGGCTTCCCTGATTAGAGGGCATGCACACCGTCTCCCTGGAAGAATACCCTTTAAAAAAATTCTAGGTCAAAACTTCCTTTATATCACCTGCAAAGCAGGGCTGATTCATATTAGCAAATTCAGGTCTTGAATTCAACTGAAATAAGTTCTAACAGCCTGTCTGCCCTATTTGCTATATCTATGTCCTTTTCCTGCATCTCCCTTTTAATACTGAACAATTCATGCGTAATATTCAAGGCTGCAAGTACCGCAACCTTGCGCGGAGTAGAAAGCTGACGTTTTGAATTAACCTCACGCATCTTTGAATCTACATATTCGGCAAGCTTAAGTATATAGTCCTTATCTTCATCACTTTTTATGATGAATTTCTGGTCGAATATCTCTACCTCCACGCCCATAGTTATTTACCTGTTTTTTAAAGGTTATTATTCGCTTCCGATCCCTTTCAGGGTGTCAATAATCCTTTCCACCCTTGAACGGACCTCTACTCTCTCATCTTTAATCCTGTTGAGTTCCTCTTCTGTCTTCCTGTACTCTTCAATCTGATACTGAAGGTCTTTAACAACAGCATCCTTTTCCTGTATCTGATGTTCAAGAACATTCTTCTCTTTCTGAAGTACCTTTATATATTCCAGTACCTCTGAAACCCTATCCTCAAGCATATTGATCTTGTCTAAACTCATAGGCACATCTCCTCTTTCTATACTGTTATTGGCGGAAAAAATTGGGATTTGCTGAACAAAATCGTTCATTAAGGTATCCCTCATTATTATTATAAAAAACTAATAACTACGTGTGTGACTATACACTTTTTGCAGCATGTGTGTCAATCATGAGAACCAATCCGCAGGATTATTTTGCCATTAATAACTTTTTAAGGTAGGGGTGAAAAGTAATTTACGCGGTAAAAACCCTTTATGATGGTTTGTATATAACCAATTCATATCGTCCGGTCTTTAAGACAACAAGCCAGTATCCCTGCCAGATTCTCAGGTTAGCGTTATTATACATTACATAACTGTATTTAGCGCCGTCAAATATGTATAATGCGTTGTTGACCCAGCCTGCTATTACAGCATTTTCATAGGTTTTTAATTCTCCGGTATCAATATTACGGATATAAGTATTTATGAGCTGCACATCCTGGGTATATGGATTGCCAATCATATTCCAGCCTGCCTGAAGTGGAATAGCCCTGCTGGTATCTGTAATAACTGTTCCTGATATATTAAGAACAGCATTGTCTGTAGGTGATTTGAGGATGTATCCATACCCGGGAACAATATTCGTTTCAGGTATAAAGGAACCGGCTCTCCACCAATATATTACAACAGGAGAACCGACAATCGGACTTAGTAATGTTTGTGCATTTGAGGTTGTGGGACTTAACGGAATAGATATCATTGAAAATCCATTTAGCAATGCTGTAACAGGAAGCGGAGGAACATTATCCCCGTTTATAATGTTGGAGATTGGAGAAACATTTCCTTTTTCATCAATTGCCTTTATAGAAAAGAAATATACACTGTTAGGACTAAGTTGATTTACCTGGAAATATTCTGAACTTCCAGCCGCCGCAGGTACCTTAACCCCTGTAATATTTAGTGCTTTTGAAAAGTTTATTTCCCCTTGCAATGGAGTAATCCCATCTTCTATGATTTTAGATTCGGATATTCTTAAATCATATCTTGTTGCTGTTCCTTCTGTACCGTCTGCACCTGTAGCTGTCCAATCAAGGATTAGAGAGTTCTTAGAACTGGAGCCCGGGCGTACCCTGAGATCCATTATCCGGGCAGGTGTTTCCGGCTGCATTGTCCTGAGCGTGGTAAGACTATATTCCTGTGATACCCCCTGATTTCCTGCCTGGTCTACAGACATGACCCGCAATTTATAAGTTGTGTTTGGGGTCAGGCCTGATAGAATAAGGAGATGGAATGTTGTAAGATTATTGTCAGGATTGCAGAGACTTCCATATAAACTGTTTGTTCCATACTTAATCTGAGACGTAGATGCCTCGCCTGTAGTCCATGAGACAATTGCATCAGTTGTAGTTATATTACTAATGGTCACACCAGAGATTACCGGAGCGGTTGTGTCAGGTGGTATTGCTGTTGTAAAGGTATTATCACCGGATAAGGTATTATTGCCTGTCTTATCTTTACTCTTTACCCGAAAGTGATATGTCGTAGAAGGTTTTAAACCTGAAATTGTTATACCGTGGTTTGTAATAAGACTCCCGTAAAGTGCAGTTGATAAACCATAGCCTGCCGTAGTTCCATAGTCTATCTGGGAAGTGGCGGATTCATTGGTTGCCCAGTTGATGGCTGCTTTATTTATACCAATGTTACTACTCGATACACCTGAGATTACCGGAGAAGTTGAATCAAGGGTAATTGTACGTGTATATTTTGCTGAAGTATTGCCGGCATAGTCCATATATTTTACATGAAAAGTTTTGGTTCCTTCCATATTGGAAAGTATATATATTTTACCTGGAGCATAGTTTTCCCATGCAGTCCAGGTAGTTCCATCTTCTGAAAACTGCATCTTAGTGCACTCTGTTTCTAAATCAGAGCAAGAGAAAGATAATATGACAGCAGAAGAATTGGTGTATGCGGCATTATTGTTAATTGAAAAAGACCCTGTTGGAGGGATTAAGTCCGGGATGAGTTTGTATACTTCGTTTGAGTATATACTTTCATTTCCTGCAGTATCATAGGCTGTAACGGCAAAATAGTATGTTACATTCTTTGCAAGATTTCCTACCTTAGTTGATGTTACATTGCCTACATCCACACTTGAACTATAGCCGCCTGAGGTTGTTCCGTAGTATACCTTGTAGCCGGCAAGGTCTGTTAAAGGAGTACCATCTATGTTAGTTGCCGACGGTGTCCATGATAGAAAATAGTCTTCAGCGAATACAGTATTTGTTATCCCAAAAAGGAATATGTATATCATCACAATAATTAAAGAACATAATGTCTTTCTATTTTTCATCTTTTAAAAGCACCTCTTTTTTTGAGCAGTAACAAGCTGCCACAGGATTACGATAAGAATTTATTTTTTCCACTTAACCGATTATGATGACGCGTTATTTATCTCCTGTCAATAGAAATTTTATTGCGGTAATGCATCATAGGCTGTTTATCCGCATATACTCCTTATAACTTGAAAATACCTTTTTTACATAATCACGGGTTTCTTTATAAGGTATATCTTCAACAAACTCATCCAAATCAAATGCACTACGCTCTTTAACCCACTTTGTTACTGCATTTGGGCCTGCATTGTAACTTGCTATTGCATATATGATATTCCCATCGAATCGCTTCAAAAGATCTGAAAAGAACTTCGAGCCAATAGAGATATTAAGTTCAGGATCAAACATTGAATTTCTGTTTATATCGTGATTATTTGTAACTGAAGATGCGGTCTTAGGCATTACCTGCATCAGGCCGAGCGCTCCGGATGATGAAACCGCTTCATTATTAAACCAGCTCTCCTCTCTTATAAGGGCAAACAGGAGAAACGGGTCTACACCATTTTCTTCAGCGTATTTTTTTACTAATGCACTATACCCGTCGGGGTACATGAGCCTCCAGACTCTATAATCAATATTATTCTCACTGTACAAGATTTCTTTTGAAAAATTTGTATATATAACACTTAAAGCTGTATTATATTCGCCGGTTTCATAAAGAATAGAGGAAAGTGCAATAGCCCTGTCACTCTCTTTTTCTTCTTTTAAGTTCTGCTTAATCCTTTGAATTTCATTTATAGCCTCTTCTTTAAAACCAAGGTAGAGGAGTAGTTTGATTTTGGTATCCGGGGTATCATCGGAAAATCCGTGTTCCGTGATCGTTATCCGTGACCGTAAACCGTCATTCCCGTGTAAATGGGAATCCAGAACTAAGCCATTACTCTGGATTCCCACTTGCGTGGGAATGACATTTTCCGGTGGTATGGAATTAAGAAGAGGGGATTTTTGACTATGATCGCATGGAATATCAACATTACCTGCGGCAAAGAAACAATAAAACGATCCGTTATGGTTATTACATAACTGGCATAAACTCTTTTCCATCCCATCATGGTCACCCATTGTCTCTAATATCCTTGCCTTCCAGTAAAGGGCCTTAGGGATAAACGCTGGATTTCTTTTATCCTTAAGTAATGAATCAAAAACTTTTAGAGCCTTGGCAAACTTCTGTTCTTTATACAGCAGCCACCCTTTTGCCCACCGGCTGTCGGAAGCAAAATCACTCTTAGAATATTTTCTGATTACCCTGTCAAAATATCCAAATGCAGATTTAATGTCCTTTTTCTCTGCATAAAACATCCCTAATCTATAAGTGACCTCTGGTATCTTTTCTGTACCCCTGCACAACTTAATATACGCCTTACCCGACTTCACAAATGCATCATCTTTCCCCTCTCTGAGATAATTCCGCGCAAGTGAATAGATAACCTCACACGATCTCTTGTCATCAGAATAATTATTCAAAAAGAACTCCAGGGAATCTTCGGCTTCTTTTAAAATTCTTGCATTATAATATGACAAACTCAGCTTATAATATGCATCCCTTTCTTTCCCTTCAGAGAAACCTTCCCTGTGTGAAAGAAATCTCTTGTATTCCGCTGCGGCATCTTCATATAAGCCTGCATTGAAAAGGCGCTCCCCCCTTGTAAATGATTCATTACTTTCAGGCGGAGGAGGCTCATACCCATTACTTTTCAACCAATTCATCACCTTCTTTGCAGAATATGACACAGGGCTTGCAGGGTATTCAATCCAGATTTTGTTGAGGTATTTGTATGCAAGTTCAGTATTATCTTTCAATAAATAACTTACTGCTATTCCGTACATGGCATTTGGGGCTGACTTATCCCTATGGAATTTTGATATAAAGGTTTCATAGGTATCCCTGGCGCTTACAATGTCTCCTGATGTAAGGTAGTTATCCGCGGCCCTTATTAAAGACTTCTTTTGAAGTGCACTATCCGGATATGTAATGAAGATTTTTCTGTAAAGTTCAGCAGCCTTATTATAATCACCCTTTTTCTCATATACGCCGGCAAGTGTAAAAAGTGCATAATCTCCCAACAAGGGATACTTAGAATATGCCTGTTCAAGATATTCTTCACTCCCCCCTAAATCTGCCAATGACTCTGCCCCTGATTCCGCCAATAGTTCTGATCGAGCCATGATACTCCCTGCCATAAATGAGGATATCCCAACCACTTCAGGATCTTCAAACCTGATTATTATGTCCTTAAATAGCTGAATTGCGTCCTCTGTTTTACCGCCCCTGTAAACCTCCATTGCATTATTCAGGCAACTATACGGTTCAGCGCATATCTCATCTTCTGCATAAGCGATTGCAGAGAATGACAAAATGAATGATAATAAGAGAAATATAAAACGATTGACCTTCATTGTGTAAAGATTATAGCAATATCTTTCCATACTGTCAGCAGGGAGATAATTATAAAGTGATTGACCTTAGGAATCTGAGTCTTATTGAAATGGAAGATTGGGCGGAATACATAGAACTAAAGCGGTACAGGGGCAAGCAGATATTCCAATGGGTTTATGGTAAGGCAGCAGGCTCTATTGATGAAATGACTAACCTGTCCAAAGAAGTCCGTGCTGTTTTAGCTCAAAAGTCATATATCAGCAACCTTTCAGTTGTTAAGAGACAGGTGTCAACTGATGGCACAGAAAAATATCTTTTTGCTCTCGAAGACGGACATAGTATTGAAAGTGTACTGTTACCTGAAGAAGACCGTTTGACTATTTGCATATCAACGCAGGTAGGTTGTGGAATGGGCTGTGCCTTCTGCCTGACAGGGAAAAACGGGCTTGAGAGGAACCTGAAAAGCTCAGAGATTATAAATCAGTTTCTAAAAGCCAGTGAGGGGCTGCCGCAGGGAAAGAGGATTACAAACGTCGTAATAATGGGCATGGGAGAACCGTTTGCAAATTACAACAATGTTATAAAGGCAGTAGAGATTTTGACAAACCCGTTTGGAGCAAACATCGGTGCAAGAAGGATTACTATCTCTACATCAGGATTAATCCCTGGTATGAAAAATCTTGGCGCCAGCGGTCTGAACGTAAACCTTGCCATATCTCTTAATGCCTCAACAGATGAACAGCGCAGCATAATAATGCCGGTCAATAAAAAATACCCTTTAGCTGAGCTACTTCATGCATGCAGGGAATTTCCACTGAAACAAAGAAAGAGGATTAGCTTTGAATATGTCCTTATAGACGGCTTTAATAACTCACCGGAAGATGCAAAACGAGTAGCAAGGCTATTAAAAGGAATAAGATGCAAGATTAATCTCATACCATTTAATGAATTCCCCGGATCTCAATTTAAAAGGCCTTCAGAATCATCAGTGCTCACATTCCAGGAAATCCTTTTTGACCACAACTACACCGTATTTATAAGGAAAAGCCGGGGGGCAGATATACTTGCTGCTTGCGGTCAATTACATGAAGAATGACGGCTTCGTAAAAAGCGGGTGCCCTCTGGGCGTGCGGCGTTGCGCTTCATCCTTCGTCATTGCGGCGTAGCAACAAAGTACGCCTCATTCCTCAGGATTTGCGCGCCTTGCACCTGGACTTTTTACGAAGCCGTCCGCTTCCCTGAGTTTTTACGAGGCCATCAAAAATAGGCGTAGCAAAAAAAATACAGTCAATGCATAAATGTTGTTTTTTTGCAACACATCATCACACCTCACTATTCTGCTCTATCATAACCTATT
>JAHFER010000329.1 GCA_023248365.1 Nitrospirota bacterium | reverse complement strand
TCCAATTTTACATTTATGCCGAGATTCTTTTTCCACTGTGCCTGAAGGTTCTGGACAATCAGGAGGTTCTCCGGATTTGTGCTGAACATTGCCGTAACATCAGGAAAACCTTTTCCATCAGGATAGCCTGCCTCTTTCAGCAGCCTTTTTGCTCCAGCAGGATTGAAACTGATTCCGATAGAAGGGTTATAACCCATCATCCCCTCTGGTACCCATGAATTAGCCGGCAGTTCTCCTCCTTTGAGTATTTCAGGAAAGACCCTCCGGTCAATTGCCATAGAAAATGCCTGCCTGACCCTTTTGTCATTAAATGGCGGTTTCTCAACATTGAATCCTGTGTAGTTTCCCCTCAGAAATGGTGTGTGAATATACTCTTTGCTATTGCTGTAATGGGGTATTGCAAGCGGCGGAATTGTTATTAAAATGTCCAGACCGCCTGTTTCGTAGAGAGTAAGGGCAGTGTTACTCTCGCCGATTACATAAAACCGCACTTCGTCCAATTCCGGTTTCCTGCCAAAATAGACTTTATTGGGAACAAGGGTGAGGCTGTATTCGTGCCTCCATTCTTTGAGAAGAAAAGGGCCGTTGGTTACAATATTATTTGGGTCAGTCCACCTGTCGCCATACTTTTCTACAATATCTCTTCTCATCGGAAAGGTTACTACAAATGTTGTAATGCCTGGGAAATAGACAACAGGTTTTCTTAATTTGACCACGAGTGTTGTGTCATCAACGGCCTTCACCCCTACAAGAGAAGAATCTTTTATCCGGCCGCTGTTATACTCATTAGCATTTTCTATATCAAAGAGAAAGTAGGCATACTCAGCAGCGGTTTTTGGATTAAGTAACCTCTTCCATGAGTATTCAAAGTCATAGGCAGTTACCTTCTTCCCATCGCTCCAGTAGACATCTTTACGTAAAAGATATGTGTAAGTTTTACCATCACTGGAAACCTTCCATTCCCTTGCCACTGCCGGAACAGGGTTCAGGTTTTCATCAAACTGGGTAAGCCCCTCCATAATGTTTTCGATTATTCGTATGGATATGGTATCCGTTGCCAGATTCCAGTCAAGGGTGGGAGGCTCTGAAGATACGGCCATACGGAACATTTTGATGTTATGCTGGTTGGTGTTATAGGATTTACATGAAACAAAACATATGGTTATAGCAAAAATGAGTAATGCATATGAAAAGGTCTGTTTCCTCAAAAGGCGTCCTTAAGGGCTTTATTATAGCTCTTATATTATTAAAAATTGCAACCTAACCATACTCATATAATCCCCTTAAAAAGTCAAATAAGACAGTGATATATCTTAAAAATCTATATAAATCCTATTCATAGAATCAGTGTAACTGTATCTATAGGGGACAGTGTAATATCTCTGTATAATCAAATAGTTATGTTTTATTAGCATAATCCTCAATAAAACTGTAGCCTTTCGACCCATTTCGTAAGTAATTTCAAAAAGTATAGGTTATTCTAAAAAGTGCATATATGTGCATATATGTAGTGATGTTTGCTTATATTCTATCTATATATTGCATAAAATGCCCGAAAAACATTTTGGCACGGCTATTGCTATTCATATATAAACAGTATGTAAACTGTATCTTTATTAACCATAACTGGAAGGAGAACCATATGAGATACTAATAATTTTTTTTTAATTTGAGGAAAGGACCTCATCACCCATGTTTCTAAACAACTTTGACCTGTCGAAGATGTTCTCCTGCGTATGGAACGCAGGCAGCAATGTTCAGCAGAGATTAGTATCATCCGTTATTCTTATACCTTTTGTGTTTGTCCTGGTGTTCCTTGGTTGTTTTGCTGTAAATGCAGCAGCCGCGGAAACAGCCAGCGACCAGACTGCAATCCCTTTCAGTATCCCAAACATAATAGAAAAGGCTGAACATCTTATCCATAAAGACCAGTCTAATCCTGCTAATTATTCAGTTGATGTGCCTGAATATCAGGTTAAATTTACTCCATCCAGTGTGACATATCTTCAAAAACAGAATGAAAAGTTTTTGGATAAAAGCAGACTTGAGTTTTCGTTAGAGGCTGTTAAGCTCAATGACAAAAAGGTATCACTTCCAATATCATCCTCAGTAAAGGTTGAAGAGAACAGGCTTATAAACCAGAGGACCTCTAAAATAAAAGAGGTATATGAGGCAAAAAAAGGCGGTGTTGAGCAGAGCTGGATTATAGAAAGCCCGTTATCTGATGCACCGTCAGACATTACTATTCAGGGAAAACTCTCTACCTCATTATTGTCCAAACCCAACGCGACGGGTGGTATAGATTTTTTAGACAGTTTAGGGAAGTATGTTACTACCTACGGAAAGATAGTAGTTATAGACCGTAATAATAAACGGCTTACTGTTTCTCCTGTTTTTGATGGGATTGGAATAATGATTACTGTGCCGGCTGAATGGCTGACACAGGCTGCATACCCTGTTGTGATTGACCCTTTAATTGGCGCTAATGTACAGGTGGATAATCTGGCTACTACTGATAATTATCCTGCAATCGCCTTTGGAACCACAAATTATCTGATTGCATGGCAGACCGGTACTACAAATGCAACAGGAACAGGTACTACTGCAATCAGAGGTGTGAGAGGAAGCAGTACAGG
>JAHFER010000328.1 GCA_023248365.1 Nitrospirota bacterium | reverse complement strand
AACCGCGCGGCAGAGGAGATAACAGGGTGCAGGTGGGAAGAGGTGAAGGGGAGGCCGTACCTTGATATAATACCTGTAAAAAAGTTAGAGGACATCCTTCATAAATCAGAAGATATACTTCCTATATACAGGTTTGAAAGTGAAGTATCCAGAAAAGACGGCGCTATTATAACACTTGGTATAAACGTATCACATTTGAAAGATGAAAGCGGACACACAAGAGGGGTAATTGGGATATTTCAGGACCTGACAAAGATTAAAGAGATGGAGATGGAGGTCAAGAAGAGGGAAAAGATGGCGATGATAGGGGAACTATCCGCTGGAATGGCCCACGAGATAAGAAACCCGCTTGCCTCGTTAAGCGGTTCAATGCAGATATTAAAGCAGGAACTGTCCCTTAACGATGAACATGGCCGACTTATGGATATTGCACTTAGAGAGATGGACAGACTCAATAAAACTATAACAGACTTTCTTATATATGCTAAACCTGTGCCTCTTCAAAAAAGGGTTATGAATATAAATGATCTGCTGCTGGATGCGACAAATTTATTGAAAAACAGTGAACTTACCAGGAGTTTACATACAACTATTCAGACAGAATTCAAGGAAGAGTTACTTTTAGTTTCCATTGACCCTCATCAGATGGCGCAGGTATTTTGGAATCTATCCCTTAATGCAATACAGGCAATGCCAAATGAAGGGGTACTTACTATTTTTTCAGGGAAGAGCAGTAAAAAGAGATTTAATAGTAATTCTATGGAAAAGGAATGGATAAAAATTATTTTCAAAGATACAGGTGAAGGCATAGATGATAATTATGTTGATAAGATCTTTCTGCCTTTTTTTACCACAAAAGAAAACGGATCAGGTCTCGGTCTGTCCATTGTTCACAGAATTATTGAGGAGCATGAAGGCAGAATAAATGTAACGAGTAAGCCTGGTAAAGGAACGCAGTTTACACTTTATATACCTGTAGAGTAGAATAATCTAATTGCTTCAGGGAGGTTTATTTGGGAAAGATTCTGGTAGTAGATGATGAAAGGGGGATGAGGGAACTTCTGACAATAATGCTGCAGAAGGAAGGGTTTGATGTAAGTTCCGCTGCCGGCGGGCAGGAGGCTCTGGAAAATATATCACAGAGGACATATGACATAGTGATAACTGATATAAAGATGCCCAACATTACTGGTATAGATGTGTTAAAGGCTGTAAAAGAGACCTCACCGGAGACTATCGTGATTATGATTACTGCATATGCCTCAACAGAGACTGCCATGGATGCAATGAAGCTTGGCGCCTACGACTATATTAATAAACCCTTTAAGATTGAAGAGATAAAACTTATTGTCAGAAATGCCTTTGAGAGGCGAAGGCTCAGGGAAGAAAACCTGTTACTCAAGAGGAAGATACAGGAGTGGACAGCATCCGGTGTGATCGGCGGGATTGTAGGAAAAAGCCCTTCTATAATGCGTATGGTTGAACTCATAGTAAAGGTTGCCGACAGCCCCAGCAACATTTTGATTACCGGAGAATCAGGTACAGGAAAGGAGCTTGTGGCGAGGGCTATTCACAATTACAGTAACAGGAAGGACAGTTCCTTTGTTGCCATTAACTGCAATGCCATTCCGGAAGGGCTGCTTGAAAGTGAGTTGTTCGGGCATGTAAAAGGTTCATTTACGGGCGCTACTACAAGTAAAGAAGGGCTCTTTGAAGTTGCAAACAACGGGACCATTTTTCTTGATGAGATAGGGGATATTCCGCATAGCTTCCAGGTTAAATTGTTGCGGGTGTTAGAAGACAGAACATTTAAAAGGGTTGGAGGGACTCAGGAGATAAAGGTTGATGTGAGGGTTGTTGCTGCGACAAACAAGGATCTTAAAAAGGCCGTTGCAGAAGGGAATTTCAGGGAGGACTTATTCTACAGATTGAATGTAATCCCTTTGGAGATGCCTCCTCTCAGGGAAAGAAGAGGGGATATACCGCTTCTTGTTGAGCATTTTGTTGCCAAGCATAACCGTATCCTGGGGCGTAACATAAAGAGTGTTTCAGAAGATGCAATGCGAAGATTAGTTAATTCTCCATGGAAGGGAAATGTTCGTGAGTTGGAAAATGTTATTGAACGAATTATTACCCTCGGTTCAGGCCCTTTGATTGAGTTGAAAAGTGTAGAAGAATGCCTCCAGGGTAGTGTGCCTTATAAAAGCCCCCTTTCTATTGACGTTCCGCCGGAAGGAATTGACCTGGAGGGTATATTAAACGATATAGAAAAGAGTTTGTTATTAAAGGCATTAGACAAAACGAGGTGGATAAAGAAAGATGCGGCTGAACTTTTACACCTTGATTTCAGATCCTTCCGCTACAGGCTTTCCAAATACAATATCTCTAAAGATGAGGAGTAAGCAGGTTGTCTGAGAGACTTATATTAAAAACCCCCGCCAAGATAAATCTTTTTTTAAAAATTACAGAAAAAAGAAGTGATGGTTATCACGATATTTTTACAGTTATGCAGATGGTCGGACTGTGGGATGAGCTTATAATCGAACACAGCGATACCCTGGATATAATCTGTTCTAACAATGAAGGACTTTCCGGAGATGGCAATCTAATCTATAAGGCGGCCTTAAAAATCAAAG
>JAHFER010000327.1:1903-2647 GCA_023248365.1 Nitrospirota bacterium | reverse complement strand
CCTGTCAGCTTAAATACACTATCCTGAAGCAGGCCCTGGATAGTCACACGCGAGGGCTGAATCTGCCAACCACTATATTCAGAACCATCATATTGGAGTGTCAGACGTATTCTCCTGTACATTGTTATATTATACTTTCATTCAGCCGGGAAGGTCTGGGAAAAAATATTATTTTTGGTTTGCTTGACATATCAATTATGATTTGTTTTAATCATAATGTATTAAATATCAGATTGTTATGAGAATTTCTGGAGATATTGTGTGCATAGACTTAAGAAATATATTTTCAGGCCATTCACCGCCTTTAGTGTGATAATATCAAAACAGCTTCAGAAGATTTTGGAGTCAATATTGGAATTCAGGAGGATAAGAGATGAAGAGGCATATGTTTTTGGCAGTTATAATTTTGTCAATCAGTGTAATGTTTTTTGGTTGTGCGCAGAGGAAGGCGGTAGCGCCTGAATCGCAACAACCTGCAGCAGCAGCGGAGCAGAAGCAGGCAGGTGCGGGCGAGGCCGGCAAGGGTACTGAGAAGATAACAGAGCAGCAGGCAGCGAAGGTTGAATCAAAGGATATGCCGCAGGGCAAGGCTGAAGAGGTCTCAGGGATGTTTGCAGACATTCACTTTGATTTTGACAAATACAATGTAAGGGAAGACGCAATGCCTGCATTAAAGTCAGTAGCAGGCTATCTGATAAAGAACAGTTTGCAGAAGGTATTGATAGAGGGTCACTGTGACGAGAG
>JAHFER010000327.1:0-1893 GCA_023248365.1 Nitrospirota bacterium | reverse complement strand
GGCGAAGTCTGCGAAGGAGTATCTTGTCTCATTGGGGGTACCGTCCTCAAGGTTAGAGACGATAAGCTACGGCAAGGAGAGGCCATTGTGCAATGAGCATACAGAGGAGTGCTGGGCAAAGAACAGAAGGGCACACTTCATTGTCATAGAAGGGAAAAAATAGGCTATTTATCCTTTTTATTGGATACGTACCGGAATCAATACATGAGGCAGTAGTCTTCCTGCCTCATGTAATCATCCATCCGAAGGAATGCTTCAAGTCAAGTGATTGACTTTTTGTTTGAGATTCCTTTAATCTGAAACGATATATAAAACATTACAATAGGAGCGTAAGTGCAAGATACAGCGATTCAATTAATACTTCAGGCCGGTTATGTTGTTAAGGCAGTGTTGCTTATCCTTTTGTTTTTTTCTGTATTCTCATGGGCAATAATCTTTTACAAGCATCGTTACCTTTCGGCTGCAACCAAGGAATCGGAGTCCTTTCTGAGGGCCTTCAGAACAGGCCGCGATATTAAAGGCCTCCTTAACACTGCAAAAAACCTCAACCTGAGCCCGCTTGCAAATGTGTTTAAGTCAGTTTATATCGAAGAGGGCCGTGCAAACAGGGATGAGGTAAAAAGGATGCTCAGGAGATACGAAGCGCTTGAGGCAGCCAAGCTTGAATCATATCTAACTTTTCTTGCCACTACAGGCTCTACCACCCCATTTATAGGACTCTTTGGCACTGTGTGGGGAATAATGAATGCCTTCAGGGGCATAGGCACTGCCGGCTCTGCATCATTGGCTGTTGTTGCTCCGGGCATCGCAGAGGCATTGATCACAACAGCTGCCGGACTTGTGGCAGCAATCCCTGCGGTTATCGCATACAACTATTACCTGAGCCGAGCAAGGAGACTGATCATAGAAATGGAGGATTTCTCAGAAGAGCTTATCGATTTCTTTTCGGCGATGGCTCAGTAAGGACTAATAGGAAATGAGGGATCAAAGAAGCAGGACAGCAATGTCTGAGATAAATGTGACACCCTTTGTTGATGTAATGCTTGTGCTGCTCGTAATATTCATGGTTACCGCGCCGCTCCTGCAGCAGGGCATAGATGTGAACCTCCCGAAGGCGAAGGGAAGGGAATTGGCACCTGAAGAACGGATTTCTCTTGTCATAAGGAAGGACCAGACGATCTATTTGAATGACAACCCTGTATCCCTCTCAGGGATGAGGCGAAAGCTTGAATCAGTGAGCAAGCTTAACCCAAATGTATATCTGAAGGCTGACAGGGATGTGCCATATGGATTCATTGTTGTGGTGATGGGAGAGGTAAAGGAGGCAGGGATAGAAAAACTCGGCATGGTCACGGAGCCGGCGATCAGCATGAAATGAACGGGCCCTCTCTGCAGCGGTTAACACTTCTTTCCCTTGTAATCCATCTCACCTTTTTTGTTGCAGCATCACTGGCAATAAAGGAAACAAGCCATTTTGTTATGCCCTCGCCATATGTAGTCAGTCTCGTTGGTTCTGTAAAACAGAATGCCTCGGTTGCTTCTGTTAAATCACAATTGGAAAATGAAAAAGACACGGATACTACCAAAAAAAATTCTGCCAAGCAGCATACAAAAGAAGATAAACATCTTTCAGAGGTCATGTCTGCATTAGAGGCAAAAAAAAAGGTTAAGAAGATTGCGAGGATGAGAAATATCATTTCCCTCAAAAAAAGCGGAGATGGGAAGGCGAATGCAGTCCCTGGGTCTCAGGGCAGGAAAGACGGTCCGGCAGTTGAAGACTATTACACGCAGATAATAAACCAGATTCAGCAGAACTGGGCATTTCCCCCTGGTATAGTTGATAAGAACACCGAGGCAGTCATTTCAATAAGGATATTAAAGGACGGGTCAATG
>JAHFER010000042.1 GCA_023248365.1 Nitrospirota bacterium | reverse complement strand
GACTGAACAGTTTCCAATATCTAACCTTTCATTGTTTGAATATCATCCACATTTAAAGATGCCTTATTGCGGACCAGCGCAATCAAAATACCAAGTGCGACTGCCACCTCAGCAGCAGCGATAGTTATAATAAAAATCGAAAATACCTGTCCGCGAAGGTTCTGATGAAAATAAGAAAATGCCACCATATTTATATTTACTGAATTCAGTATCAATTCAACAGACATCAGAACAATAAGAATATTTCTTCTTAAAAGCACCCCTCCCATCCCGATAACAAACAGGATAGAGCTCAGGATTATATACCAGGACAAGGGTACCATTATTTCAATTCCTTTCTGCCCAGCACTATAGCCCCCAAAAGGGCCACAAGCAGTATAAACGAAACCACCTCAAAAGGAAGTATATATTTACTAAAAAGCGCTTCACCCATCTCTTTAACACTACCATCAAGGCGTAAAGGAGAGGCCACTAAAACTGCTTCAAGCTTACTCTTAGAGATAATAACTACCATCTCAATTACAAGCACAATAAGGATAGCCACGGGCCAGAAATGCCCGCCAGGTACAAAGCGTTCCATACTGGCCTTACGTATATCTATCATCATGATTACAAAAAGGAACAGCACGAGAACTGCGCCCACATAAACAAATATCTGTACAGCAGCAAGAAATGGAGAGCGAAGCATTACAAAAAGCGCTGCCATTTGTATAAAACATACCAGCAGGGAAATAACACTATGGACAGGATTCCTAAAGGATACCACTGCCACTGCTGAACCCACTGCTATGATTGCAAATATGAGAAAGAATATCTGTTCTATCATTTGATTAACTGTTTCCTCTTAACCGTCATTCCCGTGTAAACGGGAATCCAGAATGCCGCCTTATGCTCTGGATTCCCACTTTCGTGGGAATGACATTTTCGTGTCACTGCCTTTAACTTACCACCATTTCTTCTGAACGCTCATGTCCGCCTTAACCTTTATACCTTTATCATCTGTCACAAGCCTTGCCTTCACTATCACACCGCCTTCAAAATCAACAGGTATCTCCTGAGGATTGAGGAGTTCATCTTTTGTGCGGATTTGCCTCTGCACTGAAAAGCCTGCAAGCTCGTACTCTCTTCCAAGTTTTAATGCCTCTGTAGGACAGGCATCTTCACAGAGACCGCAGTACATACACCGGAGCAGGTCTATCTCCCACCTGTATCCAATCCTGTCAGATATACCTTTACCTGTCTTATCCTCTCCAGGAATTACCGTTATACACTGTGTAGGACATGCCTTTTGGCATAACTCACATCCCACGCATAATTCCTTACCATCTTTATTCTTATTTAATGTATGAAGTCCCCTGAATCTTTTATAAGGAATCCATTTTTCATCATCCGGGTACCTAAGTGTAATGGTCTTGGAAAATGTATAGGGCAGAGTAATTGCCAACCCCTGAATAAGGTCCACAAAAAATACCTTTTTCAGAAACCGCCCCAGGCTTCTATTTTTATCACTCATATAACCACCAGACCTGTAATTAATATATTTACCAGAGACAACGGCAGCAGTATCTTCCAGCCTATACTCATAAGCTGGTCATACCGGTATCTTGGATATGTAAATCTCGTCCACATAAAGACGTATACGAAAAAGACTACCTTCAGGATAAACCAGATAATCCCCGGCAGGGGGATAAAAGAAGGCCCGTCCCAGCCGCCAAAATAAAGGAGAACCATGATCACAGACATTGATACCATAGCCACATACTCTGTCAGCATAAAGAATGCAAATCTCATTGAGCTGTATTCTGCATGATACCCTGCGCCAAGTGTCCCTTCATCTTCAATAAGATCAAAGGGTATACGGTTAATCTCAGCTAACCCTCCAATAAAAAAGATTATAAATCCGAGTGGCTGGTAAAAGATATTCCAGTGCCAGCCTGCCTGAGACTTTACAATATCAAGCAGACTCAGGGAGTTTACAACCATTACTATTCCTATACAGGAAAAGCTCAGTGCGAGTTCATAACTTATCATCTGAGCAGATGCACGAAGGCCGCCAAGGAGTGCGTATTTGCTGTTTGATGCCCATCCCCCGAGGATCGTGCCGTACACGCTCAGACCGGCAACAGCAAGCACATAAAGGATGCCCACATTCATATCAGCGATGTACATGGTAACTTCTTTATTTATAAACGGGATTGTAAATTTATCACCAAAAGGAACGGTTGCAAACACTGCAAATACCGGAATCATTGATACTACCGGCGCAATCCTGAAGAGCCATGCATCTGCCTTTGCAGGGACAACATCTTCTTTAAATAAGAGTTTTATCATATCCGCAAACGGCTGGAGAATTCCATGCGGACCAACACGCATCGGGCCAAGCCTTACCTGGATATGGCCTGCTACTTTACGCTCCATATATGTCAATGGCAGCGGAAGTGAAAACATTACCATTGTAATAACCACTACCTTTAATATTATTAAAAGCACTTCTAACATAATATGCCCCTGGTTTTCTTAACTCCTACCTTTTTCTTCCCCACATGTAATTAATCATCTCCAGATACCTTGTATTCATCCCCCTTACAATTGAGTGACTACTGAATACAATATTTTTGAGCAGCTTATAAATAAGGCGTGGATGATTATCAATTAAAGATTCAAAATCTACCTTATCAAGTACATATGTTTTTGTATCCGTAATCGCCACTATTGTTGCAGAACGGGGCCTTCCGTCAAGGAACGACATAGTCCCGAATATCTCACCATCCTTTTGAAGTGTAAGCGTCATTAAATCGCCTTCCGGCATGGACTTGCATGCCTTTACCTCTCCCCTTTTTATTATATAAAGGGATGCACCGTCCGCCCCTTCTTTGAATATAGTACTCCCGCTTGAAAAATCCTGTTCTTTTAAAACATTGGCCATAATGCCTAAATCCTGATCATTAAGCTCTGAAAAGAAATTTATGTCCCGAAGTAAACTGGGATCTATCATTTTACCCTCCTATCCTCTAAGTAATCTTGACTACCTTCACATTTGAAAAACCTTCCCCTTTTGTAAAAAACATATTCACGCGTACATCATTAAAATTTTCCGGTATAAAAACAACACCCCTGATAGAGGCTTCGTTTGTGTGTATCGTCAATGTAGCCTCATGACGCCTGCTTCTTACTTTTACTTTATCCCCCTTGCTGACGCCAAGTTCAAGGGCATCCTCTCTGTTCATCTCAACAATTGCCTCAGAAAGAATATCCCTTAACACCTCCGCCCTCTGGGAAAGCCTTCCGGAGTGGTACAGATGATTGCCGGTGATTAAAGTAAATGGATACTCCGGGTCAGCCGGAGGCTGACTTACGTTTTCTGAATTCTGACTTCGGGAGGGGACAAGCCCCTCCCCTACCTGCTTCTGACTTCCGTCTGCCGGCTTAGTTAATTCGCCATTTCCGTTCAAACTGTTAAAGGCAATATTCCCGTACATAGGTACAGCAGACTTCATTTCTTCAAATACATCTGTTACAGATTTATAGTAAAAAGAGGGGTCAATAGCTTCACCGATAGAAGAAATTATCTGCCAGTCCGGCCTTGCATCACCCTGGGGTTCAAGAAGTTTATTTAATCTCTGAACCCTCCCCTCCTGATTTGTAAACGTGCCGTCCTTTTCAACAAAGCTCGCCCCTGGAAGTACAACATTGGCCATCCTTGCTGTTTCTGTCATAAATAAATCCTGTACTATAAGAAATTTGAGTTTTTTGAGGGCTTCTCTTACCATTTTTCCATCAGGGAAATTAGATACCACATCTTCCCCTGCAACGTACAAGGCATTAATATCTTCAGTAAAAGCGGCCTCTATCATCTCAGCACACCCCATGCCATTTCCTTCGATAAATTCATAACCCGGGAGAATATCAGGATGCACACCCATATCCAGCGCACCTCTCTGATTAGCCCTGTCGAAGAGTGGGAAGAGTTTAACATCCTTTCCAATAACCTTCAATAAATTTATTAAGATATTTAAAAATTCTAATTGTGAAGGAGTCCTCAAGACATCATTACCGACTGCAATAGTTATAGAATTAGCGGCCATGATAAGCCCGGATGCGGATTCAATCTTTGCCCAGTCAACCGCAGTAATCTCAGATACTGCTTCTTTAGAAACCCCTTTTATAATCTCTGTTTCAGCAGAATCCCCGACCTTTTCTGCATTCCTGTCACAGATAATCCTGGCAATTCCGCTGAGGAGCGCCTCCTCTGTACCCGGCTTATGCCTTATCGAAAGTGAAGCAGAACTGTCAAGTTTCATTCCCCTCGGAGAGGCAATTATAATATTCATCTTCCTGTTTCTGGAAAGCCGCCTGATAATATAATCTGTTACAGGATTTTCATCCGATATATGAGACCCGATGATTAACAGGGCATCCGTATTAAGTGCATCGTAAATAGAGACTCCGCCGTTCTTCAACCCCATAACCCCGGCAAATGCCTTTACACTGTCTGTATTCCATCTGCTGCCTGAATCTATATTATTTGTCTTTAATACCTGTCTCATGAATTTCTGAAAGAGATAAAGATCTTCATTACAAAGCCGGCCTGAGGCTATACCGCCAACAGTCCCTCCGCCTTTAACAGCTTCGGCCAGGCCGTCTCTTATGGCCTTTATAGCATCGCTCCAGGTTACAGGCTCAAGGATATTTCCCCTTTTCACCATCGGCGTCACAAGCCTTTCATGGCTGTTTATAAAGGAAAATCCATACCTCCCCCTGGCACATAATGTTTCATTGTTTATCCCTTTGTCAGGCTGGGAAATAACTCTTAAAACCTCTCCATTCCTTGCCTGCACTGTCATCTGACAGCCGGTTCCGCAGTAAGTACAAACAGTATCAACACCTTTTAAATCCCACGGTCTTGACTTATACCTGAAGGACCTGCTCATCAGTGAGCCAACAGGACAAACCTCAATACAATTTCCGCAGTGGTCACAATCTAAATATTCGCGGACAAAACTCGTCTCCGCTGTCTTTACTCCGCGGTCAATAGAACCGAGTACTCCTGCGCCAACAACCTCTGCACATATACGCACGCACCTCTTACACTGTATGCACCTGTTTGTATTCTGAACAATTACCGGACTGAGGATATAGTCCTCTTCGTGGAATCTCCTCTTAATTTCACCGAACGGGCTTTGTCTTGGCCCAAACTTGTATGTCACATCCTGCAATTCACATTCACCGCCCTTATCACATACCGGACAATCAAGCGGGTGATTGGCAAGAAGGAGTTCAATCATAGCCGATCTTGCAGACTTAACCACAGGCGATTCAGTCAATACCTCCATATTTTGCATAACAGGAGTAACACAGGAAGGCTGGAGTTTTTTCTGTCCAACAATCTCAACAAGACATACCCTGCAGGACGCAAGTTTACTGAGCCTTGCATGATAACACATAGTGGGAATCTCAAATCCCGCAACCCTGGCTGCATCAAGGATCAGAGTCCCGTCATTTACTGTTAGTTCTTTTCCGTTTATTTTTACTATTGCCATGATATTCCGTTGTCCGTGACCGTTCTCCGTTGACCGTTTTTGTTGTCCTTAATCATCCCTTTTCTTATTCCCTTAACCGGACACGATAACCGGACACGAGTCACGAGTTTATACTACACCATGCACCTCTTATGATTTACATGGTATTCAAATTCATTCCTGTAGCAATTAATTGCTCCTCTGAGCGCCATTACTGCCCCATCTCCAAGGGGACAGAATGTTCGTCCAAAGATATCTACGCATAATTTCAGGAGAAGATCAACGTCACCCTCTTTGCCCTCTCCACCTTCAATCCTTCTCAATACCTTAACTAACCAGTCAAGCCCCTCTCTGCATGGGGTACATTTTCCGCACGATTCATGGTGAAAAAACTCATGAGTCCTTAATGCAGTCTTTACAATACAGACAGTATCATCCATGACTACAATCGCACCGCTTCCCAGCATCGTTCCCTTCGCTGCAAGTGAATCAAAATCCATCGGTGTGTCTAAATCCTTTTCTATCAGCATAGGCGCTGAAACCCCGCCTGGGATTACAGCCTTAAAGGCCCTGCCTCCCCTTATACCGCCTGCATAATCATAGATAATTTCTCTTAATGGAGTACCCATTGGAAGCTCATAAAGCCCTGGTTTGTTGACATGACCGCTTACACCAAACAGCTTTGTTCCGGGACTCTTGGCTGGTCCTATAGCGGCAAACCAGGCCGCCCCGTTATTTATTATGTGAGGAACACAGGCTAATGTTTCTACGTTATTTATAACTGTGGGTTTTCCAAATAATCCAACCTGGGCAGGGAAAGGAGGTTTTACCCTAGGTAAGGCACGGCGTCCTTCTATGGACTCAAGGAGCGCTGTCTCTTCTCCGCATATATATGCGCCTGCGCCCCTGTGTACGTACATATTAAGGCTGAAACTACTACCCAGTATATTTTTGCCAAGGCAGCCTTTCGCAGTTGCCTCCTGAATGGCATCTTCAAGCCTCTGAGCGCCAAGCACAAACTCACCGCGTATATATATGTATGCATTAGCAGCGCCAATTGCATAACATGCAATGGCCATCCCCTCTATAAGCTGATGCGGGTCTTTCTCTATAATAACCCTGTCTTTAAAAGTTCCGGGCTCTCCCTCATCTGCATTACAACATAAATATTTGGCAATAGTGGGATCTTTCGAAATGAAACTCCACTTTAGTCCGGTCGGGAATCCGGCGCCTCCCCGCCCTCTTAAACCAGAATCCTTAACTGTCTGAATAATAGAATCCGCACTCATTTCAAGGGCCTTTTTAAGCCCCTCATACCCGCCACTTTTAAGATAAGCATCTATCGTAAAAGAATCAGGTGTATTAATATTTTTTAATAGCACAGGTTCAAACATAATTATAAATTAGCGCAGATTGTTGAGAATCTCCTCTACCTTGGCGTCTGTTAGATTTTCATAATAATTATCATTGATCTGCATCATTGGAGCTGTCCCGCAGGAGCCGAGACATTCAACTGCTGAAAGAGTAAACTTCTTGTCTGAAGTAGTCTCCTTAACTTTTACTCCCAACTTTCTTGAAAGGAAATCCATTAAATGTTCTGCACCAAGAAGAGAACAGGCTATATTAGTGCAGACCTGTATATGGTATTTACCTACAGGTTTTTTGTTGTACATGGTATAAAAGGTAGCTACTTCAAAAACAAGTACAGGCTTTATTCCAAGTATCCTCGCAACGTCTCTCATACCCTCTTCTGTTATATATCCAAGCTCCTTCTGAACTACAGTAAGCGCCGGCATAACAGCAGAACGCCTGTTCGCATACTTTGAAGTTAACTCATTTATTTCTTTAACTGCATTTTCTGAAAGCATTCTATTCTTCCTTCTTGCTCCTGGCTTATTAAGCCAAATCCGGAAGGGGACGAGCCCCTCCCCTACCTTATTGTTCTGTATACTGTTTACTAATTTTACTTATCTACTTCCCCAAACACCGGATCCAAACTCGATATAACAGCAACCACATCTGCAAAGTATAACCCTTTAGACATGGGATCCACACTCTGAAGATTTACAAAAGAAGGCGCCCTTATCTTGACTCTAAATGGCTTCTCTGTTCCATCACTCTTAACATAGTAACCAAGCTCACCTTTGGGCGCCTCAATTGAAACATAGACCTCACCCACAGGAGGTTTGAATCCATGTGATATAAGCTTAAAGTGATGAATGAGCGCCTCCATCTTTGTAGTTAAATCCGCCCTTGACGGCGCTACAAACTCAGGTATATCAGCGTTTACCGGCCCTTCAGGTAACTGATCAAGGGCCTGGTCAACAATCCTTGCCGCCTGCCTCATGTCGCCCACCCTGCATGTGTAACGATCAAAACAGTCGCCGTTTTCGCCTAACGTTACTTTAAAATCAAACCTGTCATACACAAGATACGGCTCATCTTTCCTTATATCCCAGTTGACTCCGGACCCTCTGAGGGACGGCCCTGTAAGACCGAGGTTAACTGCATCCTCAGCAGATACAACTCCGACACCTTTATTTCTCTTTAGCCATATCCTGTTACCTGTCAGAAGTCCTTCATATTCATCAATACGCTTTGGGAAGAGACGGACAAATTCCCTGCATTTCTCTACAAACCCCGGAGGCAGGTCGCCTCTTACTCCGCCGATCTTCATATAATTATATGTTAAGCGTGCGCCGCAGAGCATCTCAAACAGGTCCAGCACCATCTCCCTTTCCCTGAAGGCATATAAGACAAGTGTGATGGCCCCTAAATCAAGTCCCCATGCGCCAACAGCCAGAAGATGACTGGAAATACGGGACAATTCCGATGCAATAACCCTTACGTACTGCCCCCTCTCAGGAATATCAATGCCAATCAGCTTCTCTACTGCCATTACATAACCAAGGTTATTGGTCATACTGCTAAGGTAATCAAGCCTGTCAGTATAAGGAACAAACTGAGCATACAGGAGATTCTCTGCAATCTTCTCCATACCCCTGTGGAGGTAACCAATATCAGGCTCTGCCTTTATAATCTTCTCACCCTGCATATGCAAAATAAGATGCATAACACCGTGAGTGGATGGATGCTGAGGCCCCATATTCAGCGTAACCTCTCTCGTTATCAGTTCATCCTTACTATTTTCTATTGTATTTTCCATATTTTTTTGTTTTGTGCCTTTTCTTACTTCTGAAATCTTACTTCTTACGCTTTCTTTTCAACTCCAAATGGATTATATTCATCCTTATATCCTACAAGAGGATAGTCTTTCCTTAAAGGATAACCCTCCCAATCCTCCGGCATATAGATGCGCTTCATATTCGGGTGACCGTCAAAGACAATTCCAAACATGTCAAAGGTCTCTCTCTCAGCAAAATCAGCGCTCCTCCATACAGATGTAACTGAAGGAACGGTCTCATCCTCTTTAATCCTTATCTTTAATCTCAGGCGCATTTTATTCTTAATTGAATATAGGTGGTAAACAACCTCAAAACATGACAGAGATGAACGGCAGTCAACTCCGAGGACATCTGATAAAAAGTTAAACTGCATATCAGATTCTCGTTTAACAAAATTACATATATCTGCAATTGCATCCTTTTCAACTAAATGAGTTATCTCTCCTCTGAAAACAGAAGTTTCGAGTACAGATCTGCCAAATCTCCCCTTAATCTTGGTAATAAGGAGTGAATACTGAAGCGGCGATAACTCTTTTTCTAAGTCCTGTACTTCCATTGTTTTTAGCTTTTAAACCTCATTAAGATTAATGGATTCTCTCTTTTTATCTTTTCCTGTAATTGTAAAAAACCATACATAAGGGCTTCTGGTCTGGGCGGGCATCCGGGCACATAGACATCCACAGGAATCACAAGGTCTGTTCCCTGTACTACGCTGTAGGTATTGAAGGGCCCCCCTGATGATGCACATCCACCCATAGCAATAACCCATCTTGGTTCAGGCATTTGGGCATACAATCTTTTTACTGAAGGCGCCATCTTCTTGGTCATAGTACCTGCAATTATCATAACATCTGACTGACGTGGAGAAGGCCTGAACACTAATCCAAAGCGGTCTGTGTCATACCTTGAACATCCTGCTGCAATCATTTCAATTGCACAACAGGCAAGCCCGAAGGTCATAGGCCATAGTGAAGACTGCCTGCCCCAGTTAACTATATTATCAATTGTAGTAAAAATTACATTCCCGTCTCTTACGTCCATTCAAGAGCCCCCTTCTTCCATGCATATACAAGCCCTATCACAAGTATGGCCACAAATATAAACATCTCGACAAGCGCAAACAGACCGGTGCT
>JAHFER010000326.1 GCA_023248365.1 Nitrospirota bacterium | reverse complement strand
TGCACAATGAAATATCCCGGTACTCCCCCTTTGCAATCTTTTCCCGCATATTTGTAAGTACAGGTCCATTCCATACACTAAGAAGCGACTCCTTTTTCAAATCCCCAACCGGCTTCTCTCCTGAAAGATCCACACAGCAGGGTACTGCCATTCCGTCCCATCTGATTGACATGGAATACCACAAAAAGGTGCAGGGAACATACCTCTGTCCCTTAGCCCTGAAACCTTCTCCTTTTTCCAGTTTAACCCTGCCGCCAAATGTATGGGGCTGAATAATGGAAAACTTATCTATGTGAAGACCTTCAAAATTTTTAAGGAAGGACTTTTGGGTTTCATCAGATGGGGCAGCATTTTCATCACCCGTAAACTCAATCACCTGAAATACTACATAAGGTTTTTTGCTCTCACGCCTCTTTTTTTCTTCAAGAAATCCTTTAATATTTCCCAGTGTCTTTTCAAAATTTGCATTAACCCTGATCTTCTCATATACCTCCTTTTCATAACCATCAAAAGAGAATATTATAAAATCAAGTCCTGCATCCAGTAATGCCTTTATCTTATCTTCAGTAAGCACAGTGGCATTTGTAGACAGGCGTGTACCAATACCCCTTTCCTTCGCATATCTAATCATGTCAGGCAGTCTCTTATGGAAGAGGGATTCACCGCCCATAAACAGATTTATGTCGTATACAAAGTCCTTTGCCTCATCAATAATCTTTGTGTAGAGACCCCAATCCATAAACCCGACCCTGTCCTCAGGAATGTCCTTGCTGGTACACATGGGGCACTTCAGGTTGCAGAAAGATGTAGGTTCTATCCACAGGCGGAGAGGTTTGTATGGAAGCACACTACTTCCACGTTTATAGTGCCAGACAACCCTGGCAAAGCGGAAAAGTTTTTTTATTTTTATCAGGCTCATCCGAAAATCACCCCATCCCCACCCCGGCCCTCCCCTTGAAGGGGAGGGGAGACTTTAAAGAATACTATTGACATAATACTATCAGATTGATAGTATTTCCTCATGAAATACACACAGCGTGTCCAGGTACTCTTTACTGAAAAACAGTACCAGACCCTTGAGGAATTAGCCGCAAAGAAACATAAAAAGATCGGCACTCTTATTCGTGAGACCATAGAGGAAACATATATCAAAGAGGAGAAGATTAAACGGATGAAAGATGCAGTGGATTCTTTATTGAAACTCTCCGGTGAAACAAAAGTCCCGCCTCCTGAGGACTGGCATAAATGGGAAAAGGAATATTCTAAACTTAAATCAGGCAGTAAGAGATGAGCATTTACTTCCTCGACAGTAATATTATCATGTATATCCTTGGCAGCTCTCATCCACTGAAAACCCCTTGCCTGAGAGTCCTTGAAAAGATACGCTCCTCTAAAATTAAGGTATGTACCAATACAGAAGTATTTCAGGAAATCCTTTACAGATATTATTCCATTGGGAAAGAAGAACTTGCTCATACTGCCTGCGAACTTCTTAATGATATTGCTGAACCAGTCCTCTCCGTAACCCATGAAGACGTCACAAAGGCAATGTCCCTTTTGAATCAGTATTCTATCCCTGTCAGGGACGCAATTCATACTGCAACCATGCTGAATCATAATATCCACCACATTCTGAGCACTGATACACATTTTGATATAATTTCTGAGATAAATCGTCTTCATCCGTAAATCCCTGTTCCGTGACAGTGGCCCGTCTAAGTAAACCGTCATTCCCGTGTAAACGGGAATCCAGCGCTATGTCATGGAACTGGATTCCCACTTGCGTGGGAATGACATTTTCGTGTCCCTCGTTTGTTACACCCAGCTAATGACCATTTCATATGAGATAATGCTTCTTCTTACTTCTGACTTTTCACTCACTTATGCCTTCCTGCCTTTACTTCTTTTGCTGCCGCCCAGCACCAGACCATCTTCGTCATAAACACAACTGGAAAGGTATACCAGTAGCGCCGCACCGATGGATGTCTCAGGAAAATTTTAACTGTTACAGCAGAAGCAATAAACAGAGAGAAGAAACGCAGCAACACCGGATGAAACAAGAACCATGGTGTATTTAACTCTTCCATATATTTTGCCCTGACCCTGACAGAGTTCCTTGCCCAGCTCGCCGAGTGTCTCAACACATCTTTAAGACTATCACGCGCAGGTTTATGAATTATCCTTGCATTAGGTTCAAAAAATAGGTCATAGCCTGCATTCCTTATACTCAGAGAAAGACCGAAGTCTTCTCCTGTTGAAAACAATTCATCAAACATCCCGACCTTCTCTAATATCACCTTCTCAGTCAGCATATTTGCTGATGCAAGCATATAGTGCCGGTTTATGCCCCTACCAATGTCCGGTAATAAATCATGGAAGTGTGCAACATTGTCACATAAAGTCCAATAATTATTACTCTCAAACCACATAGGCCCGCCGACCACTGCATTTCCTTCGTTATATCGCCTTAAAAGTTCCGCCATCCAACTCTGTCCGGCAATGCAGTCCGCATCAATAAAGAAGATTAACCTTCCACGTGCTTCCTTTATCCCTTTGTTCCTTGCCTCTGCCGGATTAAGCACCCTCTCTGATTCAAGAAATCTGATTCGTTTATCTTTTCTCTCATATTCTTTTACCAAGCCATATTTGTCCTGCCCTA
>JAHFER010000041.1 GCA_023248365.1 Nitrospirota bacterium | reverse complement strand
CAGAATTGCATCATATCAGGTATCCTGCGCCATGGAGAAATGGTGCTGCCCCGCGGTAGTACAGTGCTGGAAGAGGGGGATGAAATCCTTGCATTAGTTGATGAAACCGCCTGTAAGGAGCTGGCCAAACTGCTCGGAAGACCATAAGGTTGTATCAAGTTCCAGCAGGCCGGACACAATAGGCAGCCTACTTCAGTAAATTCTTGTCAGCCATGGTATTCACCATAACGCCGATGTAGGATTTAATCAAATTCTGATCAGAGCCACGGATCTCAGTTTCGGATGAGGCGGACCAGATCAGATTGTCGTTTCCGGCGTCATACAGGTTGGTTTCGATAAGTGCGTACGTGTCCTCGGCCATATAACCTGGATTGTAAACAGTGTCATAGCCATTCCTATAATAGTTCTGCCAGGTGCCATAGTAGGGCGGCGGGTAATCAACACTGCCAGGAACGTAAGTATGAACGGTCTTTTTGCTAACCAGCCTCGTGATGAGCACAGCATCAGCACCCTGTTCCTTCATCTTCGCCGCAATCACCAAAGGGTCACTCTGTTTCTCATCTGTAAGAACAGTATAGCTCGCTATGGCATCCGTCCCGCGGGCTTTGAGCTGCCGGACAAACTCATCCTCAAAAATTCTTCTGTTTGCCGGCTTCTTGGCTACTCCGATGACCAGGATCTTGTGGGGAAGTCCCTGATACGACATGTCTTTCCAAACCGAAGTAACCCTTGTCGTTGCGCACGCTGTTATGAAAAATGCGATAAGCAACCCAAAACTGAGCAAGCTTCTTGGAATACGCGCCATGGTTAGTTTCCCTCCTTCAGAAAATACTCTGATTTCAGTTTTCATTTTATCCTCCGCCCTGAAGCTTTTTCCGAAGCCGTCAAATCAGATGAGTCACAATGTACTGATCTCCAAACCTTTTGATATGGTCATTTATAATCTGCAGCCCGTCGAGATGTCTCTCTTCGTCTTTAAGTATATCTTCAAGGAGGAGCCTTGAACCGTTATCTCCCTCGGAAAAGCAGTCTGAGATTGACTTGTTTAATCTGTCTATTGCATCAATCTCAATGTCAATGTTCATCTTTACCATATCTGATATTTCGGTCTGTTCTGTAACAGGTACCATGTGTTTCAAATAGGCTACTTCTCCGTCAAGAAAGAGGATACGTTCCATCAGGCCTTCAGCATGCTTCATTTCATTAACCGCATCATTTTTGAGCATCTCAGCAAACTTGTGATAACCCTTATCCGCACACTTGGTGTGCTGATCCATGTAAACCCCAACAGCGCCAACTTCAGCCGTGTATATGTCTGACAGAATTTTTATAATCTTTTTATTAGTCTTTCGCATTACCTGCTCCTCTAAATATAAATAACGTTATATAAATAAAATCTGGTCACTGGCAGCCTCATTCAGGAATGTTGTAATTCCCATGCTCATATCAATTTCATCAGTTAGTTCATTTCTTGAGATATTAAGAAGTCCCATTGAGGCTGTACAGGCATAAAGCCTTACCCCCATATTCTTTGCCTCTGTGATAAATGCTGAAATCTTATGGATGTGTCCCTTTCTGATGTTTTCTTCGAGTATATCTTTATGGGTTTCGCCTTCCCTGTCAAGGTTAAACTCTGCCCTGTCTGTCTTCCTGAAATATTCGAGCGCCCAGTAGGTAATAAAGCACCTTGATTCTCTTCCCATTGCAGCAGCAGTCAGCGCAAGGGAAAGTGCGTGATAAAGGCGGTCAAATGACCCGCTGTGCAAAATTATTGCAAGTCCGTTGTTATTCATTGTGACATCCCTAAAAACATTATTGAACCACGGAGGCACTGAGACACAGAATTATTTTTTAATTTGAAATCTCAAATCTTTTCTCAGTGCCTCTGTGTCTCCGTGGTAATTTATGTCTTTTTCAATTTGTTATAACAGAGTTATGCTCTTGTTGTCCTGATAGTTGCAGCCCAGTCAAGCAGTGATATTCCCTTAGCCCTTGCCGCTGCAAATTTATCTCCCAGATCATCAAGTTCTGATTGCGTTAGCCTTTCAGAAAGTATTGCCAGTCCGTCACAATTGGATACATGAACTAAGATCGCCCTTGCTGCATTTGCCGCCTCTTTTGCCTCAGTATCTGTAAGGGTATCTTTTTGAAGTAATGCCAGACATGCGCGGGCAGTGCTAATAACGCCGTCGTGCTCTGAGACGAGTTGATCAACGTATTCGCCTAAGAGGGTTCTTAATGCCGGATAAAGGGTCTCTTCCTCATATCTGAAATGAGGTCCGACAAGGACATTGAGGTTTCCTAAGATCTCCCGTGCCTTAACTACATCCTTTGATTGCAGCGCCTTTATAATGTCAAGTAATCCGTCTCTTACCTTCCTGTGGTCTTCTCTGAATTCAGCTATTGGGTCTAATTTGGTAGCCATCTTTAACTTCCTCCTTATAGTTTGACCATATTGTTTGTATTGACAACTCCATATTAACAGAGTATTTTTTTTGCTGTCAATTGTTTTTTAATGTGAAATGATTATCTAAGACAATATTTCTATTATCTTATTTTTACTATGCCCGCCTTTAGAGATTGATATATGACTTTTTGGGACTTTAAAATAATCGCTCAGGACTTTTACAATCGCATCATTGGCCTTCCCCTCAACCGGCGGCGCTTTTACACTGACAATATAATGAAGATCATCAACCTTTGATACCCCTTCATTTCTTGAACCAGGTTTTACTTTAACAGATATTTTCATAAGTACCGATTATATCATTGCTATTAAAGAAAACGAAAGTATTCTTGAAACTTCAGGCCTTATTGTTGTATGATGATGATTAGAAAATGAAAGGTTACTTTAAGAAATATTTCATCACCGGCCTTCTTGTAATCATTCCCATGTGGGGGACTTATCTTGTACTGTCCACACTCCTTAAATTCCTTGAAGGATTTCTTGGCAGTTTCCTGAAAAACTTTGACAGATATTATATCCCTGGTATGGGGATTCTCTCCCTCCTCCTGCTGATTCTGTGCGTAGGCTTTTTTGCCACTAATTTTATCGGGAAAAAGGTTGTATCACTATGGGAAGGTTTAATGGAAAAGGTCCCGCTTGTAAGCAGTATATATTCAGTTTTTAAGCATATAGTGGATACTGTTTCAGTGCAGGGGAAGGAAAATTTCAGCAAGGTAGTACTTGTAGAATTTCCGAGGCAGGGTATGTATGCCATTGGATTTGTAACAGGTGTAACCAAAGGGGAGGTTCAGTATATTACTGAAGAGAGGGTTATTAATGTTTTTGTTCCTCATACACCCCTTCCCACAACAGGTTTTTTTATATTCGTACCGGAGAGTTTGGTGACACCCCTCTCCATGAGTGTTGAAGACGGTATGAAGATGGTAATTTCCGGAGGGCTTTATACGCCTCATTATGCTGGAAGTAATAAGGATAGTGTTAGTGTTAAGGTAAAGTTGCGGGAATAATTTATCAGTTAATCAGCCGTGTAATCTGTATTACAGGAGTGCGGAATAATGGGAAATATAAGCGAGGATATTATAACAATCATACTTGGCGCCGGTCTTGGTAAAAGGATGAAGTCAGGGGTGGCAAAGGTCCTCCATCCTGTTGCAGGTCTGCCAATGATACTTTATCCGGTGAAGGCTGCAGGAGAATTGGCTTCCCTGAAGACCGTTGTAGTAGTGGGTCATCAGGCAGACCGTGTTAAGGATGTCTTGTCTGGAAAAGATGTGGAGATAGTTCATCAGACAGAACAAAAAGGAACAGCCGATGCAGTGAGGCTGGCAGTGGAGTCCATTCGGGATTTCACAGGCCTGATAGTTGTTTTATGCGGAGATGTCCCGCTGATTACTTCTGAAACTGTCACAGGACTTATTGATGCTCATAAAAAGGCAGGAGCCTCCATTACAGTACTTACTACAGAGGTTGATGACCCGTCCGGGTATGGAAGGATTTTTCGGGATAATAATGGTTCTATTCTAAAGATTGTTGAAGACAGGGATGCGGATGACAGCATAAAGAGAATAAAGGAAATCAATACCGGAATATATGTGTTTAACGGTGGTTTTCTTTCAAAGATTATCAGCGGTATAAGTTCTGCGAATGCACAGGAGGAGTTTTACATTACAGACAGCGTTGAGATAGGCATCAGGAAGGGATTGAAGGTAGTGGCACACAAGACTATGCAAAGGGAAGATGTAATGGGGATTAATACAAGGGCTGAGCTTGCAATAGCAGAAGGGATAATGAGGAGTCGTATAAATAACAGGCATATGCTGAACGGGGTAACATTTATAAATCCTGAGACTGTGTATATAGAAGATAATGTCAGGATTGCCCGTGATGTAACCATATATCCGGGGACTTTTATTCAGGGAAGTACGGTAATAGGAGAAGGTTGTATTATATACTCTAATAGCAGAATCAGGGATAGCCGGATAGGGTGCGGTGTTACTATTAAAGATGCCTGTGTAATAGAGGAGAGCAAAGTCGGAGATAATGCTCAGATAGGTCCTTTTGCCCATATAAGACCCGGTACAGTGCTTGATAAAGATGTAAGGATAGGCAATTTTGTGGAGCTTAAAAAGGCTTTTATGGGAGAAGGGTCAAAGGCCAATCACCTTACATATCTTGGTGATGCAGAGATCGGAAGCGGCGTGAATATTGGCGCAGGTACAATAACCTGTAACTACGATGGCTATAAAAAGCATAAGACTACAATAGGCAATAATGTTTTTGTGGGAAGTGATGTCCAGTTTATCGCACCGGTAAATATAGGTGATGGCGCTCTGATCGCTGCAGGGTCAACAGTAACAAAGGATGTACCTCCTGGCGCCCTTGCCATAAGCAGGGTTGAGCAGGGGAATAAGGAAGGATACGCGGAGAAGAGGAAGAAGATAAAAATGAAAAGTGAAAAATAAAAATGGACAGTGCTGTCACAAAGGATGATGAAAATCCCCCTTAATCCCCCTTTTTCAAAGGGGGAGACCATCTTCCCCCCCTTTAGTAAAGGGGGGCTGGGGGGATTTGAACACAGATTTTCAGATGAAACTCGGAGGGCAACATAATGTGCGGGATAATCGGCTATGTAGGTGATCAGAACGCAGTGCCAATCTTGATAGACGGGCTTAAGAGGCTTGAATACAGGGGATATGACTCTGCTGGTGTTGCTTTTATCCAGAATGAAAAGATAGTGGTTAAACGTAGTGTGGGAAAGCTGAGGAACCTTGAACTTGTATTAGCAGGAGAGAACCTTTCCAGTAAGATCGGGATAGGCCATACCAGATGGGCTACGCATGGCCGCCCGTCAGAGGAGAATGCACATCCTCACAGGGTTGATAATATAGTTGTTGTACATAACGGGATAATAGAGAATTATACTCAACTGAAAAAAGAGTTGATGGCAGAAGGCCGGCATTTTTCTTCAGAGACAGATACCGAGGTTATTGCCCACCTTATAGACCGCCATGTTAAGAAGGGACTTACTTTAGTTCAGGCAGTTCAGGAGGCATTGAAAGAGGTGAAGGGGGCGTATGCTATTGCTGCGTTAAGGCAGGAAGAGCCTGATATTATTGTAGGGGCAAGAAACGGCTGTCCGCTTGTTGCAGGGTTGGCTCAGGGCGGCTCCTTCTTTGCCTCAGATATCCCTGCAATTCTTGGTTATACAAGGGATGTAGTCTTCCTTGATGATGAAGAGATTATCGTCCTCTCACCTGAGGGGATTCAGATTATGGATATTGAGGGTAACCCGATAGAAAAGGAATCAACAAAAGTATTGTGGAATCCGGTTATGGCAGAAAAGGGCGGTTACAGACACTTTATGCTTAAAGAGATATATGAGCAGCCGCGCGCGATTATGGATACAATCAGAGGAAGAATTTCTCATGATGCCGGAAACATTTACCTTGATGAGATAGGGATTTCAGAAGAGGATATTAAGGAGCTTAATAATATTTTTATTGTGGCATGCGGAACATCATGGCACGCCGCCCTTGTTGGTAAATTTATGATAGAGGAGATAGCAAAAGTACCGGTTGAGGTGGATGTTGCCTCTGAATTCAGATACCGTAACCCGCTTATCAAAGAAAACAGTCTTCTGGTTGCCATTACACAATCCGGAGAGACAGCGGACACCCTTGCAGCAATGAGAGAAGCAAAGGGAAAAAAGGGGAAGACCCTGTCAATATGCAATGTTGTAGGCAGTACTGCCCAAAGAGAGTCTGACGGAATTATCTACACACATGCTGGTCCGGAGATAGGTGTTGCAGCGACAAAGACATTTACATCACAATTAGTTGCACTCTATCTTCTTGCATTACATCTTGGAAGAGTGAGGGGTACACTTTCTCAGGTTGATTGTAAGAGCCGCATAGATACACTATCATTACTCCCTCATATGGTTGAGAAGGTGCTGGAAAAATGCGATAAGATTGAAGATGTTGCCAAAGTATATTTCCAGGCCAGAGACTTCCTGTTTCTCGGCAGGGGCCCCAATTATCCCATTGCACTTGAGGGTGCGCTTAAACTCAAGGAAATATCCTATATCCATGCAGAAGGTTATCCCGCCGGCGAGATGAAACATGGGCCTATAGCCCTTATTGATGATAAGATGCCCACAGTTGCGCTGGCAACCCAAAATGGCGTATATGACAAGGTCCTGAGCAATATAATGGAGGTCAAGGCACGCGGCGGCAAGATAATAGCCGTTGCTACCGAAGGGGACCAGGATATTGCAGGAAAGGCAGACCATGTATTCTATATCCCTGAATTTGACCACCTCCTGACACCTGTGCTGATTTCAATACCTTTGCAGTTACTGGCATACCATATCGCGGTGCTGCGGGGATGTGACGTTGACCAGCCAAGGAATCTCGCAAAGAGTGTTACAGTGGAGTAAGCTTTGCTAATTTGGTATTTGGTTATTATCTGTAAGTTAAAATGCGTATAGTTCTATACATTACAATATTCGGCGCCCTTGGATGTCTGTCCCGTTATTACCTGTCAGGCGCAGTTTATCACATCTTTGGAAGGGAGTTTCCTTATGGCACATTTGCAGTAAATATAGTGGGTGCCTTCTTAATTGGTCTTATCATGGAGTACGGACTACTTACGGAACTTATCTCATTTGAACTGCGCATTGGCATAACAGTTGGATTTTTGGGAGGACTTACTACCTTTTCGGCTTTTAGTTATGAGACATTCCGGTTACTTCAGGATGGCAAGCTTTTTTATGCAGCGATAAATGTTACTGCCAATATTTTTCTGTGTATATTTTTTGTATGGTTTGGTATCCTTGCGGCAAGACAACTTATATAGTAATAGCTAATCTTTATACGCGCCCATCTTTTTAAACTTCTCATACCTCATTACAGCAAGCTTATCACCGGGTATGGATTCGATCTCTTTAAGCGCCTTTGCTATTGTCTCTTTTAAATTCTGTGCAGCCATTTCCGGGTCCCTGTGTGTCCCGCCGATTGGTTCTTTAACTATCAAATCTATTACTCCGAGCCTTCTCAAATCCTGTGCTGTCAATTTCAGTGTGTCTGCGGCCTCTGCGGCCCTTGATCCATCTCCCCATAATATGGCAGCGCATCCCTCAGGTGATATTACAGAATAGATTGAATGCTCAAACATGATAATCCTGTCACCTACTCCAATGGCGAGCGCCCCGCCGCTTCCACCTTCGCCAATAACAGAAACTATAATTGGTACCTCTAACCGGCACATCTCATAAAGATTTCTTGCAATTGCCTCTGATTGTCCGCGTTCTTCCGCCCCTATGCCAGGATAGGCGCCAGGTGTATCTATAAATGTCAAAATTGGTTTTTTAAACTTTTCCGCAAGCTGCATCAGGCGTAATGCCTTCCTGTATCCTTCCGGATTGGGCATACCAAAGTTTCTAAATATTTTATCCTTGGTACCGGTACCCTTTTGATGGCCAATCACAACCACCGGCATATCTTTGAATCTGCCAAAGCCGCATATTATAGCCGGGTCATCAGCATAGTGCCTGTCACCATGAAGCTCTGTAAAATCTTCAATAAACATATTGATATAGTCTGAGGTAGTCGGCCTGTTTGGATGTCTTGCGACCTGCGCCTTTTGCCATGGAGTCAGCTTTGCATATATGCGGTCGAGGAGTTCATGCGAGCGTTTAGAGAGCTTTTCTATTTCAGAATTGATCTTCGGGTCATCTACATGAACGTAGCTTCGAAGCTTTTCTATCTTCTCTTCAATCTCTATCAGAGGTTTTTCAAATTCAAGTAGTTCTTTTGCCATTGTTTTAAACTTTAGTTGAAACTTACTGAGTTCCTGCCAAATTTACCCTCTATTGAGTTTATAAGCTCATCAGACGGCTTTATACTCAGGTTGTTATCAAGGGAGAGGATGTATTCCTTATGGTTAGAGATAAGATGCAGGAATACAGGACATTTACCAATATGGTTTATCAATATCCCCTTGAGTGAATTCAGGTCTTCTGTTGTCAGGCCCGTTGAATGAAGTCTTATATCCATTTTCGAAGTTCTTCTTTCCGGCGCTTTTAAAAGGTCCTGAATATTACTCCCCTTAATCTTGCAGCCTGTCTCATTCTTATTCATTATGCCGCTTACTATCACAGGCTTCTCTGCAACAAGTAATTCAGATGAAGATTTGTAAAGTTCAGGGAACACTATTACCTCAACACTCCCATCAATATCCTCAATCCGTACATACGCCATCCTGTCACCTTTTTTTGTATTCGTTGTCCGGATTTCGCTTATAATACCACAGATCGCAACCTCTTTTCCATCATCTAAATCCATAAGGACTTTTGTTGTTATTGAAGAGTGTCTTCTTATCTTTGATTCATATTTTGCCAGCGGGTGAGAGGTTATGTAAAACCCGATCATCTCCTTTTCATATTTTAAGAGTTCATGCTCATCCCATTCAGGGATATCCGGCAATTTCTCTGAAAATGAATTTCCGCCTGTTGCAGTGAGCGCCTCAAATATGCTGACCTGTTCTTTTGACTTCTGGTTGGCATTTCCTATAGACATGGCCTTATCAAGCGCTTCCATAAGCTGGGAACGCCTGGCCCCTGTTGAATCAAATGCCCCGCTTTTTATAAGTGATTCAATAGTCCTTTTGTTTACCTTTCTCAGGTCTGCACGGTTGCAGAAATCAAATATTGAAGTAAATTTTCCACCCTCATTCCTGATTGTAATGATAGAGTCAATGGCTGCCTCACCTGCATTTTTTATTGCAACCATCCCAAACCTGATTGCCCTTCCTGAGACAGTAAAGTCCTTGTCACTCTCATTAACATCAGGCGGTAGTACTTCAATACCCATATCTTTACATTCCCGTATGCCGGCGGATATCTTATCCAATTTTCCCATGTCACAGGTAAGCATTGCCGCCATATATTCAACAGGGTAGTGAACCTTGAGGAAGGCAGTTTGATAGGTAATAAGGGCGTATGCAGCGCTGTGGGACTTATTAAAACCATAGCCTGCAAAGAATTCTATCAGATCAAAAATCTTTCCTGACTTTTTTTCATTTATACCCGTGTGTGCCGCACCGGTTACAAACCTTTCCTTTAATTTTGACATGGTCTCAGGGTCTTTTTTACCCATTGCACGCCGCAATATATCTGCCTCTCCAAGGCTGAATCCTGCAAGTACATTGGCGATCTTCATTACCTGTTCCTGATAGACGATGACGCCGTAAGTCTCTTTCAGAATATCTTCCAGGGCAGGCGGGTCATACGTAACCGGCACAAGCCCCCTTTTACGTTTTACAAAATCATCAACCATGCCGCTTCCTAACGGACCTGGCCTGTAGAGTGCAAGTATTGCAATAAGGTCTTCAAAACAATCCGGCTTAATTTTTACAAGGATATCCCTCATCCCCATACTTTCA
>JAHFER010000040.1 GCA_023248365.1 Nitrospirota bacterium | reverse complement strand
TTTTGTCCGTAACAGTTACCCACCATGCTGATTGAGGTAATTCCAAAACCATACAGGTCACACCCGGCCTTTGTTGTGTATCCCTGAAAATTTCTATAGAGGGTCTTTTCCTTTTGGGCGATATTCAACTCATTCTCAGGCTTTGCAAAATGGTCCATACCTATATAGACATATCCTGATTCAGTAAAGCTCTCAATCGCCATCTTCAAAATCTCCAGTTTCTCCTTTCCTGTGGGAAGCATCCATTCCTTAATCATCTTCTGATGTTTCTTCATCCAGGGTACATGGGCATAGTTGAAGACTGCAATTCTATCAGGACTAATCTCTATAATCTTATCAATAGTCTTTTTAAAGGAAGCAATAGTCTGGTTTGGAAGGCCGTATATAAGATCAATATTAACACTGTAAAATCCGAGTTCTCTGCACCAGTCTACCAATCTCCTCGTCATGGCCTCCGGCTGCATCCTGTTTACCGCCTTCTGTACAATAGGATCAAAGTCCTGAACCCCCATACTTATACGGTTAAAACCGAGGCCTTTTAGCGCCTTAACATGTGCAGATGTGGTCTCCCTGGGATCCAGCTCAACACCAATCTCTGCGTCATCACTGATAGTGAAGCGGCTGGTTATCATGGAGTAGAGCGCCTCCATCTCTGCGGGCCTGAGAAAATCAGGGCTTCCTCCGCCCCAGTGGAGCTGAACCACCTTTCGATCCTTGCTAATATACTGCGCGATAGTCTCAATCTCTTTCTTAATGTACGACAGATAACCTGAGGAACTGCTTCTGTCCTTTGTAATTATGGAATTACATCCGCAGTAAAAACAGAGGGAGAAACAGAATGGTAAATGAAAATATAAAGATAGAGGGGCAAGCCCTTTTCCGCTATTTGTCTTAATAACTTCTTGTTTAAATTTGTCCGGTCCAAAATCCTCTGCCCATACAGGCGCTGTGGGATAACTTGTATACCTTGGCCCTGGTTTATCATATTTAAGCAGCGTCTCAACGCTGATGGTCATTTTTTCTGTTTTGTTATCAGTGCTCATAATACCCCATCCCCACCCCTTCGACTACACTCAGGGCAGGCCTGACCCTCCCCTTGAAGGGGAGGGAATTTTCATCACCCCATCACACATTACCCATTACTCATCACCTATTACATGCTTACTGCTCAACTCATGCACTATCTCCACGAGTGCCTTAGCATGTTCAACCGGAGTGTCCGGAAGTATACCATGACCGAGATTGAAGATATGTCCCGGACCCGGGCCGTGTTTCCTTAGAATATCCTTTACATATTTTTTTATTACAGGTGGTTCAGCATAAAGCACACACGGGTCTAAATTCCCCTGAAGCGCCACATTATCGCCAACCCTCTTCCTGGCATCTCCTATATCTACTCTCCAGTCAAGCCCTATAACATCAGGAGAGGCACTGCTCATATGTTCTAAAATACTGCTCACCCCGTTTGCAAAAAGTATTACCGGACAGCCCTTCTTATTGAGGCCGTTAAGAACTTTTTGCACATAAGGCAGGGCAAATTCTTTATAATCATCAGGTGAAAGATAACCTGCCCATGTATCGAATAATTGTACTGCATGGACACCGGAATCTATCTGCAATTGCAGGTAGTGGGTAACAACTGTAGCAATTTTATCCAGCAGGTTATGCAAAAAGGGTGGTTGTGTATACATTACACGCTTTATCCAGGAAAAGTTCCTGCTCGTTTCACCTTCGATCATATATGTCGCCAGTGTAAATGGCGCCCCGGCAAAACCTATCAGCGGAACCCTGTTATCAAGAGATTGCAGAATAAGCTTTATCGCCTCCCTTATAAAGGGCATCTTCTCCTCAGACTTAGAATAATCAAGAATATCAAGCTGTTCAGCCCCTGATTCTGACCTCACCGGATTAGCAAAGGCAGGCCCCTTCTTCTCTGTAAAAGTGACCTTCATACCCATAGCCTCAACCGGGATCAAAATGTCTGAGAACATAATAGCTGCATCTACACCGAGTATATCAACCGGCTGGAGTGTCACCTCAGCCACAAGATCCGGCGTCTTACACATTGTCAGAAAATCTACCTTCTCCCTTATTGCCCTGTACTCTTTCATATAGCGGCCCGCCTGCCTCATAATCCATATTGGCGTAAAATCAACGTGTTCCTTACGGCAGGCCTTTAAAAAGCTATCATTCTTCAGCATCATGTTCTCCATTTAAAATGTTTATTTTTGTTATTATCATTTGGCCATTGATTATTCACTATTTTATCTTTAAAATACTTTAGGCTATCTTAATATAATTTGTCAATAAGTGTTATGGCACTAATCTTGCTAAATATCTTAAGTAATTGAAGCAAACTAAGAAGATAAAATTACTGTTAGAACTAGAAAGAGTAATTTGCGATATTAGGTACAATTTTATTTCTCAACATCACAATGGATATTACAGAATACACCGAGGATTTATCATCACAATGGACGGACACCTTATCAAAGATCTCCGGCCTTACGCTTCTGACTTTTAAAGAAGATAGGTATCATGCCTCTCAGCAAAATGAAAACCAATTATGCAAACTCCTGCAGGAGCAGACTGCTGGAAAGGCCTTCTGTGAGCAGGATTGTACTCTACCACTTGTACAGGCGCTAAAAAAAAGGGATGTGGTCTACTTTAAATGCTATGCAAATTTGAGCAATGTGGCAATGCCCCTTAATCACAACGGTTTTCAGGAAAAAAAGAGACTCATGCTTGGGGGAAGGATATTTACATCTTATAATGACCTGGCAGGATACAGGGAAATTGCAGAAAAGCTTGGCTGTGAGAAGGAGCGTATACTCAACATCGCAAAGAGTGTAACATTTAAAGATGCAGACAGCTTTAAAGGCTCCGTAGATGCCATAAAAACCGCAACCGGACTTTTCATTCAGAATGCAGGAAGACAAAAGACCGTAGATAACAGGATTGCCAAACTCGATACAATGATAAGGGTGGCGGTAAATACCGGTTCCTCTTTAGAAGATAAAGAGTTTTTTAACACTATACTCAATACTCTCGGTGTACTATTTAATGTCAAGTCTGCCATGATTATGGTCAGACATGGAAACGAATTCAGGACAGGGCAGGTGTTTGGATACGAAAAACAAAACTTGTCTTCTTTTACGGCAGAAATCGGGAAAGGTCTTGCGGGAGAAGCAGCGGTCAGAAATGAAACAATATCATCTACTGAGGTGTTCAATATACTTAAGTCCGGATTTCCAAATGATGTAACCTCGGTAAAGATCTTTCCTGTTAGTACAGGGAACAGGGTTGAAGGATTAATTATAATTTTAAACACACAGATTGCCGTAGAGGACGAAGACCTGATAAAATCCTTCTGCAGGACCATATCCCTTTCATTCCAGAATCGTATCCTTTTTTCCAAACGTGAGAACTTTACAAGGAAAGGACTTGAAGTGTTACAGGCACTATACTCAATTGCGTCAAATATTGATTCACCAGAGCTGTGTGAAGCCATCTTAGAAAGTGCAGCAGAGGTCGTTGGTGCTGAACAGGGGTCCCTGATGCTCTTAGACAAAGAAAAATATACACTTGAGGTAAAGGCAACAAAGGGCCTCAATATTGCGATTCTTAACTATATCAGAATAAATCCAGGGGAAGGGATAGCCGGTATTGTATTGGAGAAAGGTTCTCCCATTGTAGTGAGCAATATAGAAGATGATGAAAGGTTTTCAAGGCCTAACCGCGTGAGATATAAGACCAAGTCCTTTATCAGCATCCCTGTCAAGATTAAAGACAAGAGCATAGGTGTGCTAAACCTTTCAGACAAGAAAGACGGGTCAGACTTTTCTGACATAGATATTAAACTTCTTGAGACTGTTGCACTCTACTCTGCTGTAGCTATTGAAAGAAAAATCTACTATCAGAGTGCTGTAAATCTTAAAAAGATTTCTATTACAGATCCGCTTACCAGCCTTCTCAACAGGAGGTATTTTGAAGAAAGGATTTCTGAGGAGTTAGAGCGCTCAAGGCGGCATAACCAGCCATTTTCCTTAATTATAATAGACATAGACGACTTTAAGGAGTTTAATGACACCTACGGACATTTGTATGGTGATGCGGCTTTAAGAAATACAGCCATAGGTATCAGGGGATGCACAAGGGTAATTGATATTGCCGCAAGGTATGGTGGTGAGGAGTTCGCCGTAATCCTGCCGACAACAGATAAGGAAGGTGCGCTGATTATTGGTAACCGTATAAGGGATGAGATAGATAATATGTCTTTCCCAATCAAAAGCCTTGGGAAGACAACCAAACTCACAGTAAGCCTTGGAATAGCAACGTATCCCGTTGATGCAGCGACGATAGAAGATTTGATAAACAATGCAGACAGGGCGCTTTACAGGGCCAAGGGCCTTGGGAAAAACAGGGTGATACCTTTTGGAAATAATTAAACAATCTGAAGACATTCTCTCAATCATAAAAAAAGGCATAGAAGACATATCCTCTATGAACGAGGACGTACAGGTACTAAACTATATAATGAAGTTGTGTTTATCTGATTCTAATTGCAACTTCCAGTCCGGATATATAATGCGGAAGATTGTTGGTGACACATGGCTTCTTAATGAACAGGAGAGCATCCATTTACCGATGGATATTGTAACCCGCATAGCAGCAGAGGATTTTTCTGCCGCAAAAAAATTACAGGGCTATTTTGCAGAAGAGTTCAACATCGCGGTAAATAAGATCGCTTCCTTTAAGGTGGAGAATGTACTGGTTGCCGCCTTATTATTGTTTGAAGATGAAAATCGTCAGGAATCAGGAGAACCTCACAGAGCATGCCTGTCACTAATTTCGCAGTATGCTTCATCCAAAATTGGCCATATAAAATTAAAGGAAGAGATCAGAAGGGTCAACACTTATTACAACGAACTGATTGTAAAAAAAGAGATGGCAGAAAAGCTTGCATCTCTCGGAACGATTGCCGCCGGACTGGCCCATGAGATTAAAAATCCGTTAGTCTCAATTAAAACTTTAATACAGTTGCTGCCGGAGAAATTTGATGATCCTGAATTCAGGGATCATTTTACTAACATAGCCATAAATGAAGTGGAAAGGATAAGCAATATAGTCTCTGACCTCCTTGAATTTGCAAGATCATCTGAACCCCAGTTTACCTCGCTAAGTATCGGGAGTTTTATAGATTATATAATTTCCATGCTGTCATACCAATTTGCTAAAAAGAAGATCACCATAAAAAAAAGAGTTTCGGAACATTTACCACTCATATCTGCAGACGGTTCTCAATTAAAGCAGGTATTGCTTAATATTATTATAAACAGTATGGATGCAATGCCTGATGGCGGCGAAATTGTAATAGAGGCCATGCGGGGTGAAGACATTATTGATGGAGAAAAGGTTGTTTTAAAGATAACAGATACAGGCTCAGGGATCCCGGATGGAGACAGGGAACACTTGTTTGAACCCTTCTTCACTACAAAAGATTCCGGCACGGGTTTAGGCCTCTCTATATGTAAAAGTATAATGGAGAAGCATCAGGGTAAAATACACATAGAAAGTGTTAATAATAAAGGGACTGCCGTCACTATGGTGTTCCCCGCAAAATCCCCTTCTTCTCCTCAGACCCCGTTAATTGCTTTAGATGAAAACAATAAGGAAACGATTTGAAGATACTGCTGCTGTTGACCTCCTCAGATGAGATGGTAAATCTTTTTGAGAAAGGCGGATCAGATGAATACATTGTGTTAGCCACGGATAACCTGAAAAAGGGTGCGGACCTTATTTTAACTGAGCAGGTCCATATAATCGCCTTAGACATTACTATATCAGACAATATCCCTTTGTGGATCAAAAGATACGGGCATATACCAGGCCTCATCTGGCTGGGAATACTGCCCCCTGGTGTATCAAAAGAATCATTGGAATTTCAGGGGGAATATCAAAGCATATTTCATGAAACCTTACATACCCCTCTTGTTCCGGAGGCAATTTCAAAGGAGGTCAGCAATATTCTTCAGAAGTATAAATTATCCGGCAGGCTCAGAAATAGTCTCCATGCTCCGAATAGTTATCAGGAGCGGTATAATATTCAGGAAAAAAATTCCATATCATCGTTTGAATCCCTTGAAAAGGCTGTAGCGCTTGCAAGAACCTTTACTGCCAGTTTTGACCTCGACAAATTGGCCAATCTGTTTCTTGACGGCGTCATGGAAGTCCTTGCAGTAAGCCGTGGCTCTCTCCTGTTATTTGATCCGGAAGATGAGGTGTACAGGATTAAGGCATTCAGGGGACTGCATCCGGATATTACATCCAGGGTATCCCTTTCTTCTGACAGCGGTATGGTGTCGTGGCTTTCATCAAGAGGAAGAATTCTGAGAAGAGATAACTCAGAAAAAGAATTTAGTCATCAAAACATTCCCGAACATGCATTTAATGAAATGGAGACACTTCAGGCTATAGTTAGTATCCCTGTTATGTATGAGGGAAAGCTCATCTGTATTTTAAACCTTGATTACAAGGTAACAGGTGAAGCATACAGCAGAACAGAACTTGAAAAACTTTTTGTCCTCTCTAACTATTTTGGGAGAACAGTGGAGGACATCTACAACCATCAGAAGGTCTGCTATCAAAAAGAATACATCCAGAAGATCCTTGAAAAAATGGGAAGCGGTGTTATTACTGTTAATGACAGGGAAAAGATAATCATATTTAATCCAAGAGCTGAGGAAATATTAAAAAGATCCAGCAGGGATATGCTTGGAAAATCAGCACAGTCTCTGCCGGAACCGTTAGGTAATTTGATTAAAGCGACCATTAGAGAAGGAAAGGTCTACAGAAAGCATGAGATTATTATTGAAAAAGAAGGTGTTTTTCTCGAGGTTGATTCTTATGGATTATATGACCCAAAAGGAAAATTTATAGGGGGGGTATTACTTTTAGATGATATTTCTGCAAAAAAAGAATTAAGCATAGAAAAGAAAAAGGGAGATACCCTCCAGACACTAAACAGCCTTGCCGGCAGAATGGCCCATGAACTAAGAAACCCTCTTGTAGCTGTAAGGACCTTTACACAACTTTTAAAAGAGCGGTTCAATGACCCTGAATTCCAGGACTTCTTTTATAATACAGTTACTGAAGAAGTTGAGAAGTTGAATAACCTTATAGAAAAACTTGTTGCCTTTGTAAATCCAATAGAGTATAAATTTGAAGTACTTGAAATTAGTGAAATTATGGATGAGTGCCTTGAATCCTTATTGAAAGAATATAAAATATCAGATATCCGTCTGAATAAAAATTATAAGAAAGAGATGTTTAAAATCAGAGCAGATAGTATCCAGATACATAAGGCCTTTTCATATATATTGCAGAATTCCTTTGATTCAATACCACCTGACGGAACACTTACAATTAGTTTTGAATATTTACCAAAAGATGCTATTATCATTACCATAAAAGATAACTTCAGGGTCATACCCCAGGAAGATTTAGAAAATATATTTGACCCGTGTTATACATCATCAGTAAGAGAGGTATGGCTCGGTTTCCCATTAAGCCACAAAATAATTGAAGATCATGGAGGTAGGTTATATATAAGCAGTACGCCCGGCCAGGGGACAGTCATATCCGTTCAACTGCCTGTGATAACTCAATAAAATGCAAAGGATGGCATGAGATTACAGTAAAATAAGGATAATCCATATTAACCAGGAGGTATAAGTGGAGGAAAAGAGCAGTTTACTCGTTGTAGATGATGAGAAGGGCCCAAGAGAAGCCCTCCGCATGATTCTAAAGGGCAGATATGATGTGGAAACTGCTGAAAACGCCTTCCGTGCCTTAGAATATATTGGTAAAAAGTCCTTTGATGTAGCAATAATAGATATTAAGATGGCGGGCATGGACGGACTGCAGTTGTTAAGGGAGATAAAAGTATTAAGGCCGGACATGGAAGTGATACTTATGACTGCCTATGCAAGTGTGGAAACCGCAAAGAGCGCCCTCCAATACGGGGCATTAGACTACCTTATAAAACCATTCGACAATAAAGATGTCATAACTACAGTAGAAAAGGGGATAGCAAAGAGAGGAGAGTTTTTCAAAACAAGGTTTGAGATTGAAAAACTGCAACTCGCCACTACTGAGCTGACAAAAGAGATAGAAAACGCAAAAAACAGTATTGAAAAACATTACACAAACACTGTGAAGGCGCTACTTGCCGCAATAGATGCCAAGGATCAATACACAAGAGGACATTCTGAAAGGGTTTCAAAATTTACAGCCTTTCTTGCTGACCGGATAGGCATTACACATGATAAGATATTACCATTAGAACAGGCAGCGCTTATTCATGACATTGGTAAAATAGGTATAGAAGAAAGCATTCTCAAAAAAGAAGGCCCTCTGAACCAATCAGAACTTGAAGAGATAAAGAAACACCCGGTAATTGGTTCCAGGATAATTTCCTCTGTTGAATTCCTCCATGAAATGGTTCCTGTCGTACTTTACCATCATGAACGGTTTGATGGATCAGGATTTCCTGAAGGTCTTAAAGGAACGGCCATACCGCTCGGTGCAAGGCTGGTTTCAATTGCAGATGCAGTAGATGCAATGCTGTGTAACCGTCCATACCGTTCAGCCCTTGCAATGGATCATGTCCGGCGGGAAATATCATCAATGGCAGGAAGGCAGTTTGACCCGGAGATTGTCGCAGTAGTCCTTACGGGCGGACTTATTGAGTGTTATATGAGTTTATTTGATTACCAACCTACAGGGAGATAATTATGACAAAGAGGTTTGCCATTGCCTGTGTATTTTTGTTTTTCTTTACAGTATTCCCGTCAGTATATCCGATTTATCCGGCTAATGCCGGGATATTGGCCGGCAAAGATAATAAACTCAAAGAAGAAATAGACGCGTTAAAAAAAGAGGTACAGGACTTGAGAAAGGATGTTGAAGACCTGAAGGCACAGGTTGTCGCCGCAAAGCCGGCGCCCCAACTGCCGCAGGAGGATCCGGAGGTAACTGTAAGTATTGATGATGATCCGGTTTTAGGAAATAGCGATGCACCTGTGACTATTATTGAATTTTCAGATTATCAGTGCCCTTTCTGTAAAAGATTCTTTAATACTACCTTCCCGGATTTGGAACGTGAATATATAAAGACCGGAAAGGTTAAATACGTATTCAGGGATTTTCCTCTGGATTTTCATAAACAGGCAACAAAGGCCGCTGAGGCTGCCCACTGTGCAGGCGAACAGGGAAAATACTGGGATATGCACGACAAAATATTTAAAAATCAATCTGAAATTCAGGTAGAGAATCTGAAAACATACGCATCAGATATTGGTCTAAATACTAATTCCTTTAATTCATGCGTAGACAGCGGTAAATATGCAAGTGAAGTGGATAAAGATCTTGATGATGCCAAAAAGATTGCTGTATCAGGCACACCTACCTTCTTCATTGGAAAATCTCAGGTAAATAGTAAGGAGATTAGCGGAAAAAAGATTGTAGGCGCAAGACCCTATTCATCATTCAAACCAATAATAGATCAGTTGCTTGGAGAGAAAAAATAAGTAGTAATTTTAATTCGATTCAAACAGTGCCTCTACAAACTCCCTTGCATTGAAATCTCTAAGATCATCAATGCCCTCTCCAACCCCAATCATCTTCACGGGCAGTTGGAGTTCTTCAGCAATACTAAGGATAATGCCTCCCTTGGCAGTCCCGTCTAACTTTGTTAATACTATGCCTGTTACACCTATGTCCTTGCTGAAGATCTTTGCCTGAACGAGTGAGTTCTGTCCTGATGTGGCATCAAGAACTAAGAGTACTTCGTGGGGGCTTCCGGGATGTTCCCTTTCGAGTATCCTGCGTATCTTCTTCAACTCCTCCATC
>JAHFER010000006.1 GCA_023248365.1 Nitrospirota bacterium | reverse complement strand
GTCGGAGAGATACGACAATGGATGGAGGATGGCGGATTTGTAAATATTAAAGCCAGGGATCTAAAATTCCCGGGTGAAAATTATCTTAACTGCAAGATTGTAACAGGAAAGAAAAAAGATTAACAAATCTACTTAATCAGACCCTTTCTAAATTTTTCAGCAACTGCACGGCTGGATTTCGGTAAAGCGTAATAGAAAAACTTAGTTGTCTCTTCTAACCATCTAATTTTAACACGAGCAGGGAGCGACCGGTATTCCTTAATTTGTTCATTACTGCGATAATAAAGCAGCTGTGGTTTCTTCATTTAATCTTACCCTCTTTTATCTGTTTCAGATAATAGATATCTGAAATATCCTGTGGACGTCCTGCCTTTTTCTTAAGTTTTATTAAGTCTCCTATAGACATCACAGGTATTGTAAGTGCCCCGAGTTTTACTTTCTCTTTTTGTTTGAACGCCTTACTAAAATCTATTTGGGATTCAATCATTATATCAAGCAGAAAATAAGGATTTTTAGGATCGTAGAGAGAAAAGACCAGCATATTCTTTTCTTCACGCCACTTTTTGCGCAATTGAGGATCTATAAAGTCTTCTAATTTTACTGGTATCTTGGGACGAAGTTTTAGTTTTCTCACCGCTGAAACAAACAGCTTTAAGTTAGGTTCTTCTAATAAAACTATCAGGTCTAAGTCACCGGTAGTCCGCTGGATACCGTATAAATTAACTGCAACTCCACCAGCAACCAGATATTTAACCCTTGCCTTATTCAGCGCTCTGAAAACTTTCTCGTAGAACATAACTAATATTATATTCGCTTACTGCGTATTTTCAAGAGATTAATATTCTTGGACAGCAGTAATTTTATTTAAACAGAAAATTTTTTGAAGATATACGGCTGGATTCTTTTCAGTTAACTAGTGTATTGTTTCATTAATAAGTTTACGTATCTTGTCATTCCTGCCTGCCTGCGGTAGACAGGCGAAAGCAGGAATCAAGAGAAATCAAAGACTGGATTCCGCATCAAGTGCCTGCCTGCCGCAGGAGGTGGAATGACGCCTGAGAAGTGTAAAAAAGTGTTAGGGACAGTACGTTAGTAGTTTCGCCTCAGAAGCTCCTCCCCCAATCAGTGACCCGAAGGAAATCGCATCGCCGTCTTTGAGGGGTGTGTTCATTTTTTGGGGGTAGTTTGCCTCGTAATCAACAGGGTGGCGGTTGAGATAGACATTTGCTCTTGTAACCTTGCCCTGCATTGAATCCATTGTCAGGATTGCCCTCTGCTGAAATTTATATCCGTATTTATTTATAAGAAAATTGACTGCATCATTTACAGTCGAGCCATCCTTTAATTCAATCTCTTCCTGAACTATCTTTGTAACATCAAGTGTCAGGTTGTAGTAGCGGACCCTTATTTTCATAGGAAATTTAAAAATTTAAAAATCAAAACTCAAAATGACAAATCAAAATATAAAAATTCTGTTTCAGTAAAATATCTTGTTGAACTTAATTCAGTACTTATCTATTTGTAGCAACACACCTTCAGGTGTGTTAGTTTCTTCAATTAACAGGTCTAAAGACCTGTTACTACATTTAAGAAGCAAAACAAGGGGCAACTGCTTTTGACAGGCGAGACGCCTGTCCTACTATTCACTAAATACTATTCACTATTAACGCTAAAAACAAAATCCCCTCCCCCTTACAAAGAGAGAGGGGATTTTTTCTTGATTTACTTTTTCTTACCCTTTTCTTTTTTTGCCTTTTCCCTTGCGATATATTTTTCCCTGTAGGGTTTAAGCTCATCTGCAACATAGTCAAGCCCCAATTCTCTAAGGCGCTTGTCTCCTGGAAAACCGGTTTCAGGTTCATACTGTCTGAGCTTGTAATACTCAGGCAGCATGTCGTCAATAGGAAGAACCTTTCCTGAGCTTGCAGCAGGGTTTTCAGGCATCGGCTCATGTGTGAACCTTCTTGGAACCACATCATCGTTTTTACCGCTTAACTGCCTTGCCCAGTAAGCCCTTTCGAGGTTGTAGATTCTCTCACCAATTGTCAGAACCTCTTCTTCTGTAAAGTCAAGCCCTGTAACATAATTGAGCATTGGAATCAGGTGTTCATTTCTGCACCCGTATGACCAGTGAGTGTTAAAGCAGCAGACCTGCAGGCAGTCAACAAATGCCTTGTGGTGCTCTTCCCACCAGACCATCTTCGGTTTGCCGGCAACTGTCAGAGGTTTTGAACATTCCTCTGTGCCAACAATCTTCTGATTTAATCCGGGATACAGATATCCTGAAAGCTCAAGGCAACACAGAGACCTTAAGTGGTCGCAGCCTCCGCGTGTTCCCATTGCAAAGCTTAACCCATAGCCAAAACCCAAACCTCTCGGGTCATCACCTGGCAGCGACATGCCTCTTGTTGAGACGAGACAATCTTCACCGACTCCGAGTTTCTTTGCAGCAATTGTTGGACCCTCTGCAAGGATATCGCCAAAGCCTTCTCTGTAAGTCATCATCCTTAAGAGTTTATCAACAATCTCTGCATCTCCCCAGTTAAGCTCAAGTCCACCTGTATCTTTTGCAGTCAGGTAACCCTTTTCCCAGCACTCCATTGCCCAGCTTATTGAGGCACCTGCCTCAATGGCATCCATTCCAAGATTATTGGTCATGACTGCCCCATGGAGACA
>JAHFER010000325.1:1231-2680 GCA_023248365.1 Nitrospirota bacterium | reverse complement strand
ATTAAAGAATTCCCCTTCCTTAATTCCATGAATATTGAAGATCGCGTCAATGAGGCAATAAGAATCCTTCCTCAGAAAACAGCCGAGGCCGCAAAAGATATCCTGCCTCAGGTTACCAAGATACTTGTACTCACCCCGTTGTTTACATTCTTTATATTAAAGGATGGCAGGAAACTCAAACGATGGCTGATAAGCCTCATCCCGAACAGGTACTTTGAAATGACGCTGCATCTCTTCCACATGGTGAATGAGCAATGGGCGCAGTACATAAGGGGCAAGGCACTGGAAACAGTCGCCCTGAGCATTATTATATCTATTCTCTTCATACCAACAGGGCTGAAATATATAGTCCCATTAGGTTTTTTCGTGGGAATTGCAAATATTGTTCCCTACATAGGCCAGTTCATTGGGGCTGCCCCTGTTATGGTAGTTGCTTTAATGCTTGACCTCCCTCCAAAAATGATAATTTATATCGGTGTCGTTATATTTGTGATAGGCCGTATAGTTGACAGCTTAGTGCTTGTGCCGCTTTTCGTGACCAGATATGCCAACCTGCATTCTGTCGCAATCATAGTTTCATTAATTATAGGCGAGAGACTAATGGGAATTATGGGTATAATAATAGCCATGCCTGTTGTAAGTATGCTTAATATCCTGATTCAGGAAATCTATGCGTTCTATAAATTCAAAGGCAGGACGCAGGAGGTGAATAGCAGTGAATAGCAGATGAAGACTGCCAATATTTTCTTGTTTTCAGGTCAGACTACTATGCCAAACCAAGGTCAACATCCTGCTAATTTTATAAAATACTTTAATTTTTATATTAAATGTGTTAAGTTATTTATTAATAATTCTTGCGGCTATTATTTTATAATAAAACCCTATTAATATGGGTACGAAGGGAGGTGACATTATGAAGAAGTTGATAACTGTCGCAATCTCAGTTTTATTCATCCTTGCCTTTACCGGACTTTCCCTTGCAGCAGAACAGAAGGCTGCGCCTGCTCCCGATAGAGAGGCAAAGCCACTCGTGAAGACTAAATATGCTACTGGTAATGTTGTTTCTGTTGATAAAGCTGCCAATACCATTACCATCAAAGACAAAGATGGTGAGATAGTTTTCACGGTTACAAAGAAGACGCATGTTATCATAGACGCCAAGAGGCGGAGCGTTGACCTCCTGGTTCCCGGAGAAAAAGTGAGCGTCAGATATGTAACAAAAGGAGACAAAAATATAGCAAAAAGAATCAATCTTATGCCAGTCATGGGGCAATAAGGGAAAACAAGATGTAGCTTGTTTGATAGCGTCAGGAAGTATTTCTTTCAGTAGGGGCGGATGAACTCCGCCCCTACTGATTTTTAGCAGACAAAAAATGAGGATAACAAAAAAAACTGCGTTAGCCCTTCTGAAGAACTCTGACCTCCTTGACCTCGGCGAGAGGGCAGACA
>JAHFER010000325.1:0-1221 GCA_023248365.1 Nitrospirota bacterium | reverse complement strand
GTCATCCGGATGGAATCGTGACCTTTGTAGTAGACAGGAATATCAACTACACAAATATCTGCATAACCAGATGCAGGTTCTGCGCATTCCACAGGGATGCTGACAGTCCAGATGCCTATCTGCTGCCAAAAGACGATATATTCAGGAAGATAGAAGTGACCCTTGAGATGGGAGGCACCCAGATTCTTATCCAGGGAGGACTACATCCAGAACTGACTATTGACTACTATGTTGACTTGCTCAGGTCAATAAAAAATAGATATGACTTAAATATTCATGGGTTTTCACCTCCGGAGATATACCATTTAGCAGACCGTCATAACCTCACAATAAGAGAGACGATTAGCATATTGAAAGATGCCGGCCTGGATTCTATTCCAGGTGGCGGGGCCGAGATCCTCACTGACAGAATCAGGAAAATCCTGAGCCCAAAGAAGATCAGGACAAAGGTTTGGCTGAAGGTTATGGAAGAGGCCCACAGACTTGGTATGCGTACTACAGCGACGATGATGTTCGGGAGTATCGAAGAGCCTGAGGATATAGTAGAACACCTCGATGTCATTAGAAATCTTCAGGACAAGACAGGCGGTTTTACTGCGTTTATACCATGGTCATTCCAGCCAGACAACACGGAACTGAGCCGCCATTCAGCATTCAGCATTCAGCAACAAAATCCGAAATCCAGAATCAAGTTGAATCTTGCCACTGGTGTTGACTATCTCAGGGTTCTTGCTCTATCGAGGGTATATCTGGACAATATAAAAAATATCCAGGCATCATGGGTAACTCAGGGGTTGAAGCTCGCGCAGGTCTCGTTGAGATTCGGTGCAAATGACTTTGGCTCTACCATGATCGAGGAAAACGTTGTTGCTGCAGCAGGGGTCAGCTATTCTGTCTCAAAAGAGGATATAATAAAGGCTATAAAGTCCGCTGGCTTCAGATCTGTTCAGAGGGATACGTATTATAACTTGATAAAGGAATATTAGGAGGTTGCATGTCTCTCGAATTATATGACGTGATCATAATCGGGGGTGGCCCCGCAGGACTGAGCGCTGCGCAATATGCAGCGAGGTCAAATCTAAAGACAATTGTGCTCGACAAGTCATCAACCGCCGGAGCACTCGCGTTTACCAGCAGGATAGAGAACTATCCTGGGTTTCCCGATCCTCTGAGCGGCAAGGAACTACTCGACATATTCAGGGAGCAGGCCCTTCGCTTTGG
>JAHFER010000324.1 GCA_023248365.1 Nitrospirota bacterium | reverse complement strand
GCTTCCCTGACTTTTTACGAGGCTATCAAGGTTGGCAACAGGTTATTCTATCGTCCTTGTTACCTTTTTCATGAAATCATTTGGAATATTGAACTGCCCTGCCTTTGCTGTCTTCATATTTATAATCAGATCCAATTTCTTCAATGGCTCAATAGGAATAGACGACGGCTTCGCACCCTTTAATATCTTTACAGCCTTTTCACCTGCAAGCCGGCCTACAGAATAAGCATCTACAGTGATTCCAAGAAGGGCGCCCCGTTCCACAAGATCTTCCGATTGAGAAGCTGTAATTACTTTAGCTTTTGCTGCTATATCAATTATTACCGGAAGGCTGTCTCCAACAATACTGCTTCCTGTCAAACATATAGCCTCTACCTTAGTCACAACATCCGATAAAACAGGTTGCACCATTTCTTTGCTGCTTAATGGAACAGGAATAATCTTAATTTTAAAATTACCCTGTTCTGCTTCGAATTCTTTTAGTTGAATCTCTGAGTTACGTTCACCCTGCGTATAAAGAACAGCGATTCTTTTTACGTCAGCAAATTCTTTAAGAGTACTCAAAAGTTTAGCAGTGGGAGTTTTGGAACTGGCACCCGTTGTATTATTGCCAGAGCTTTTCCAGTCATTTGCAATCTTTGATTCCACAGGGTCCCAGACCATAACGAATACAACCGGAATATCCTTGATCTCATTAGAGGCAATTACAGTAGCAGAAGTGCCGATAGAAATAACCATGTCCATTTTGTCAGCAAGAAATTTACGGGCTATTTCAACAGCCTTTAACTTATTCCCGTTTGCACTTTCAACTGTATACTTTACAGTTGGCTCTCCGTATCCCTGTTGTTTCAGGTAATCCATCACCCCTTTTTTATTCTCTGCGTAACGGGGCTGTTCATTCCATAACAGAATCCCTATTCTTTTTTCAGCCTTTGCCTCAACAGAAAGTATATTCATCATGGAAACTAACAAAATAAGTATTACTGCCCATTTTATTTTCATCTCCTGCTCCTTTACTAATTAATAAGTTCTTCTGTTTGTATCTGACTATCAATAAATCGCCATTCTTCTTTCAAAAACTCTTCTATTCCATTAGAGGAAGGCAGCGGCTTTGACACCAGAAAACCTTGAATCTTGTCGCATTGTAAGGTGCGAAGCAACCTAAACTGCTCTATTGTTTCAACACCCTCAGCAATTACTTCCAAATTCATGATATGAGCCACCTCTATGATAGCTTTAGCAATAGCTGCGTCATCCGGATTTACAGTGATATCCTGCACAAATGGCATGCCTATTTTTAACATATCTATAGGCATTTGTTTGAGGTATTCAAAAGAAGAATAACCTGTACCAAAGTCGTCTATTGATAGTTTTATGCCAATGGACTTTAATTCATGCAGTATCTCCATATTGGACTCGATATCCTCCATAACAATGCTTTCAGTAACCTCAAGTTCCAGATATTTCGGGTCTAATTTAGTATCTTTTAATATCCTTTTTACAGAACCTACAAAATCATTATGCTTAAACTGGCGTATAGAGACGTTTACAGCCATTTTGATTGGTTTAAGATATTTGTCCTGCCAAACTCTGTTCTGTGCGCAAGCTGTGTATAAGACCCATTCCCCAAGAGGCACAATAAGCCCGGTATCCTCAGCCAAAGGGATGAAAGTGCCGGGATAAACGAGTCCTCTTTCCGGGTTCTGCCAACGTACAAGGGCCTCAATGCCGGTAGTATCCCCTGTAATGATATTCACTTGTGGCTGGTAATGCAGCAAAAACTCATCATTTTTAATTGCCTTACGGAGCATGCCCTTGATATTTATAATCTCCAGTGTCCTATCGTTCATAGCAGGCGTAAAAAGCTGGTAAGTGTTTTTACCTTCTTCCTTTGCCCTATACATTGCGATGTCGGCGTTCTTAAGAAGTGTATCTTTGTCCTCTCCATCATTAGGATATATACTTATACCTATGCTTGTTGTTACAAAGAACTCTTGTCCACTCAAAATAAAAGGTTCATTGAATTCTGAAAATATACGTTCGACTACTTTTATAATATTCTCTACCTTTTTAAGATCCTGTATGAGAATGGCAAACTCGTCTCCGCCATGCCGGGCCAGTGTATCACAGGCACGTATATGTTTTTTCAGTCTATTAGTCACATCTTTAAGCAGATTGTCACCTTCTTCGTGTCCTAAGGTGTCATTAATATGTTTAAAGTTATCAAGATCAAGGAAAAGGATTGCAGCAAGCTCTTTGTACCTTTGCCCCTGGGCCAGCATATGGTTAAGACGATCGCTGAGAAGAGCTCTGTTAGGAAGACCGGTAAGCTGGTCATAGTATGCCATTTTAGAGATAGTCTCTTCTGCCTTCTTGCGCTCAGTGAAATCTTCCTTTATTGCGAGAAAATCAGTGATTATCCCGTCTTCATTTTTGATTGGTGATATTGATGCATTTTCCCAGTAGAGCTCACCATTCTTTTTCTTGTTTTGAAATTCTCCCCTCCACTCTTTACCCGATGTGATTGTATCCCATAATTGCTTGTAGAATTCAGGTTTCTGTTTATCTGATTTTAAGAATCGGGGATTCTGCCCGATGGCCTCTTCAAATGTATATCCTGTCAGGATGTCTTTGGACTTCTGAACAGTAGCACAAGGGGTAATATGGAGAGGGCAGCGGCC
>JAHFER010000323.1 GCA_023248365.1 Nitrospirota bacterium | reverse complement strand
AAAATATCCTGAGAAGTCAGAGGAGACTTTTACGCATAGATGTCTTCCGGGATGTAAAATTAGAAACTATTAATCCCGAGATAAGGGAGGAGAGAAAAGATATCTACGTGCGTGTGGAAGAAGGTTATCCTGGGACAGTGGACCTTGGTATTGGTTATGGAGATGTTGAGAGATTCAGGGAGACTATGGAGGCGCGCTACAGGAATATTTTTGGAACAGGCCGTCAGGTGGATCTGAAGGTTGAGGCAAGTTCAATAGAACAGAAATACTTTCTTGGGTATAAAGAACTGTGGATTTTCGGTTATCAGGCAGACGGAAGGTTTAATCTTGTAGACCAGGCTGAAAGAACAAGTAGTTTTAACAGGCGGACCTTTGGTCTGTCTGCCGGTATAGATAAAAGTTTTAGTGACTTTGTTAAGGGGGCATTGATGTTTCAGTATGAAGATGTTAAATTGTCAGATGTCAGCGCCAACGCCATACTTACGCCTGATGATACAGGTAAGACACAGGTAGCAACAATAAACCCTTCCCTTACAATAGACAGGAGGGATGATCCATTCAATCCAACACGAGGGCACTTCTATATTATCGGCTTCAGGGAGGCGGCACAGCTTATAGGTTCAACCCCACAGTTTGCAAAGGTTAACCTTCAGAGCAGTTTTTTCTACTCCCCGTTCTTAAGGGTGGTACTTGCCTTTTCCGCCCGCGGGGGGGTCTCGTGGAATTTTGGACAGTCTACAGAGGTCCCCATATTTGAAAGGTATTTTGCAGGCGGCAGGAGTACTGTAAGGGGATATGACCAGGAGAAGCTCGGGATACCAGGCAAAACCATCATCTTTGATGGGAAAAACTGGAACCCGACAGGCGGCAATATGATGATAGTATTAAACGGAGAGATAAGATTCCCCTTTTTCAAAGGGCTCGGAATGGTGGTCTTTGTAGACGGAGGAAATGTGTGGAGAAAGATGGAAGAGTTCGGTGCTGGAGAAATCAAGGCAACAGCAGGCGCAGGAATTCGTTATGATACGCCCGTAGGCCCCCTCAGGTTAGACATGGGGTGTAAGCTGATGAGGGAGGTCGGAGAGGACAAGTGTGTTACCCACTTTACATTGGGACATGCATTTTAAGTTACTACTAAGAAATCAAATTCCTGTCGCAGGAAAGAACTAATTAAAGGAGGATACCATGCTGTTAATTGACATTCCTGTAGGAATAGTAGCCGGACAGGTAATTGCAGACGCAGGGAGATTTGCGATTAAATCAGGAAATAAGGAGCTAATCTCAAAGGTCCGGTCAGTTGCAATTATTTTTGCATACCTCTTCACCACGCCTGTGGTAATTTACTTCTTCATGGGATGGCCCGCCTGGGAAACTAATTATTTCTGGAGGTGGGTGGACCATATCCAGGGTACACCGTCTCTGGCAATAGTGGGCTTTATGATTGTAGCCATGTCTTTTGTGCCAACGCTTATAGGATTTGAAACAGGAAGACTCTTAGTCAGAAGTAATAAGGTTAAACTGCTCAGGGTGGTTTATTCATGCATCTTTTTTCTAATTCTTGTAATTGTCTATTTATCCCGTGACCTCACCTTTAATATTGCATCAACATATACAAACTATGAGAATAAAGTTTTTGTATCTTTCTGGAGCAATCCCTTTTTCATATACTGGCTGGTTCTTACAGTCTTTTTCTGGGGGTCTTTAATAGTTTGCTATTTGTATGTAAATAACAAGTTCAGAAAGATTTAGATGCTGCAATAAATCCAGCATTATAAGGAGGGAACTGTTATGAATAATGATGAACGTTTTAGCATATATATGGCTCTGGACGGACCTCATCTTGACGGCCTGATTGGAAGTGCAGGAATGCTCCGCTTTGACTGGCCTGAGCAGAAATTTTACATCCAGCATTACCGTGGCATAAGCGCTGCCCATAATGTATCCCTTGCGCCCAATGGGAGGCTTGCACTCCTGGGCAACTTCAGCCAGCAGATTGTGCTTGTGGACATTTCCAATCCTGAAGATATGAAGATAGTGGCAAGGCAGGCCACACAGTATTTTGAGCCATGCCCTTACAGGCTCCGTTCAAATACTCATCACCTCTGGTATCCTGATAATCTACGTTTTTTAGGCGCTGTTGGTGACCACCTGTACCGCTTTAATATTGACCATTTAAAAGAGCCGGAACAGCTTGGCCCGCACTACCTTTTTAATGCCCATGAAATAAGATGGGATCCTTCACACAGATACATACTGGTTGGCGACCTGGGGCCTGAAAATACTGATGCACGCCAGATCGCTGTGTTTGACCTTGAAGAGCCTGACCCGCTTAAGCGCTCCAGGGTGATTAAGCTTCCGGGCACTGTGTGGCATTGCTGTGTGCACCCTGAAAAGGCTGTTGGTTATGCCTTCACATATTCATTTGCCACAGAACAGGAAGACTATGTTGACTGGTCTCCTGCGTATACACGCGAGTATATATATGAGATTGACTTAGCTTCTGCAAAGATAATAAGGACATGGAGCTGCGGTTCAGAGTTTCCGGTTCATCTTAATTCTGATGTAGGTGTCTCGAATAATAATCTCTATATAGCATGCGGGGGAAGTCACACTGTTGTAGAGATTAATCTTGAAAGGTTTGATGAAAGCAGGGTACTTCAGTGCATCCCATCACGCTGGATGCG
>JAHFER010000322.1 GCA_023248365.1 Nitrospirota bacterium | reverse complement strand
TCTTCCTTTTTAAGGCGGTTTACAAGATTTATTTCTGTACCGATAGCCCAGGTAGTTCCCGGAGCCGCTGCCTTTACGGTCTTAATTATGTATTCAGTAGAGCCGCATAGATCAGATATAGCTACAACCTCTCTGCGGCACTCGGGATGGACTATTATATTTATACCTGGATATTTTTCTCTAAAATATTCTACATGTTTTGGCAAGAACAGCATGTGCACACTGCAGAACCCGTTCCACAGGATAACACGCGCCCTCTTTATGTCTTCTTCACTGTTTCCGCCGAGGGTCTCATCTCTCCGCCACACTATAATTTCATCTTCCGGGATTTCAAGTTTAAATGCACTATTCCTTCCCAGGTGTTCATCAGGAAAAAAGAATGCCTTTTCACTCTGAACCAAAGCCCATTTCATTACTTTGTCTGCAATAGAGGACGTGCATATTGATCCGTTCTTTTTTCCGCAGAAGGCCTTTAAGTCTGCTGAGGAATTTATGTAAGTGACAGGAGTGATATTCTTCTCACCAGTAATGTTTGTTATCTCCTTCCATGCCTTTTCCACCCGGTATAAATCTGCCATATCTGCCATTGAACAGCCTGCAGTGAGGTCTGGAATTATCACCTTTTGGCTAAGGTCTGTAATTATATCTGCTGTCTCTGCCATGAAATGGACTCCGCAGAAAACTATAAATTCCCTGTCACTTCTCGCGGCCTCCTGAGAGAGTTTAAGCGAATCACCCCTAAAGTCTGCATACTTAATTACATCATCCTGCTGGTAATGATGTCCTAATATTAACAACTGCCCATTGAGGGTCTCTTTGGCCGCAGTTATCCTCTGGTCAACCTCTTCCGCTGACAAATCTAAGTACTCTTCGATGGTATAAGATTCTAACATGTCCATGTAAGCCTATTATAATATATTAACCTTAATTAAATCAAACTGTTTTGCAATGTCAGAGTCTTCAAATTTCAGAATATCCGCACCATTCCGATATGGTATCGCACAAAAGTGTATTTATTTCAGCGGGTAAGGTTGTTGAAAGGCGTGAACAAAAATAATTTATGAAGAGACGATTAACAGGTTATATATTCCTCGTAGCTTTCATTTCCCTGATAACATTTATAGTTTCTGAATATTATATAAGAAAGATAGATGTTGAGATTGATTATCACAACCAGCGGATTGGTATCCTATATAATGCCCATGAAGTGCTTTACCATATGGTAGCTATTCAGGAAGGATTGTACAGCTTGAATTACGGGACATTCAAGGCAGATACCCAGATAAAATATCATATGAAAGAACTCGATGAGGGTATAGAAAACCTGTCTAAGGGGGTTGGGTACATATATTATTCAGGCATGGATGATCAGTTGTTCAGGACTTATTCCCACCACGTAGATGTTATAGAGATGGTGCATCCAAAGTTTGTGAAGAATGTCAATGCTGCTTTAGCAGCCACAGGACCGGAACGGGATATTGCTATTAAAGGTGTTATAGAAAGCAATGAAGGTATAGAGGCTATATTAAGTGAGATTGAGAAGTTTATGGATAATGAATATAAATTAGTAAGTAAATCACTTCCTACTGTTACCGGCGAGATGAGGATGATAAGAAATGTAAGCGGTTCGTTATTATTTTTAGCTATTGTAATTTCCTCTTATTTTATGTTTCGTACATGCAGTGCTTTCAAAAAGTTGCAGACTTTTGTAGATTCAATAAAGAAGGGGGATTTTACCAGTAAACTGCAAGTTGACGATGCCAATCAGTGTTGTAGGGAACTTGGAGGTAGCATTAACATATTGATGGATAAAATAAATCTTAAAGAGGATTCTTCGGCATCATTAGTTATTACTGACCCCCTGACAGGCGCTTATAACAGGAGATACTTTGATATGCGGATCAATGACGAGATGAATAGATGTATACGCTACGGTACTATCTTTTCACTCTCAATCATAGACTTAGACCACTTTAAGGAGGTAAATGATACGTACGGTCATCAGGCCGGAGATTCAGTCTTGAAGGAGCTTATAATTCTTATAAAAGATAATATCAGGGATACAGACATTGTTGCACGATACGGCGGGGAGGAGTTTGTAATTATTTATCCATGCACTCCAAGGTTAGGGGTTTTGACGCAGCTTGAAAGACTAAGGATGGTGGTGGAAAGCCATAAGTTTATAGATCTGGACAGGCCGGTAACTATAAGTGTTGGCGCTGCTGATTCTGCCGGCAAGGATGATGCGGCTATGGTAATACAGGAGGCTGACAGCAGTCTGTATTTAGCAAAGAGAAGCGGAAGGAATAAATGTGTAATTGTAGGAGTAACAACGTAGTTGACGCTGAAAAACGCCCATCTTCTGCGTCAGGGCTGCGGATTTTAGTCTCAACGTACACGACCCGTTGCAAATTGCTTTGCAGCAACGGGTACCCCGACGCCTCGACTCAAATCCTTGCCCTTCCTTGCACCTGGGCATTTTTGAGCGTCAACTCAGCAAACCGTGTGTCATAAGTTATTAGTTATGAGTAATTAGAATCGTTCCCGCCCTTGTTTATTCTTTAGCAAATATGTTACAGTAGGTTCATGTCTGAAGCGGTTTTTAAATCAGGATTTGTTTCTATCATAGGCAGGCCTAATGTCGGCAAGTCTACACTGATCAATGCCATCCTTGGCGATAAGATTTCAATAGTATCT
>JAHFER010000321.1 GCA_023248365.1 Nitrospirota bacterium | reverse complement strand
TAATTTTGTTAATACTATACCTGTTACACCTATGTCCTTGCTGAAGATCTTTGCCTGAACGAGTGAGTTCTGTCCTGATGTGGCGTCAAGAACTAAGAGCACTTCGTGGGGGCTTCCGGGATGTTCCCTTTCGAGTATCCTGCGTATCTTCTTCAACTCCTCCATCAGGTTAACCTTGGTATGGAGCCTTCCTGCGGTATCCACAATAAGAACATCCGCACCTCTGGATTTTGCCGCTGCAAGTGCATCAAATACAACTGCCGCAGGGTCAGCGCCGCTTGAATGGCGGATTACACCAGCGCCGCTGCGTTCCCCCCAGATTACGAGCTGCTCTGTAGCCGCTGCCCTGAATGTATCTGCAGCGGCGATTATTACCTTTCTGCCTTCCCGTCTTAATTTATCTGATAATTTGCCTATGGTCGTTGTCTTACCGGTGCCGTTTACCCCGATGATTACTATAACAGCAGGCCTTGCATCGGGAATATTCAGCGATCCTTCATGTGCGCTCAGAATATCGAGCATCCCTTCCTTTAAAATATTCTTTATCTCATCAGGGCTATTACCCCTGTCATTCCTAACCTTCTCTATCAGCCTTTCTGCCACTGCCGCCCCTGTATCCGCTGAGATTAAGATTTCTTCCAGCTCCTCCAGCGTAGCAGGGTCAGCCTTCTTCCATCTTGACAGAAGGTTATCAATATTACCAACAAGTTTATCTTTGGTTCTGAATATTTTCTCACTGAGTTTTGAAAAGAAGCCCATAATCCCTCACCCGAATATCTGAAATATTAAGACTGTTATCATTATCCCTAAAAGGGCGCCAAGTACAATCTCGCGCATAGAATGAATCCCTAAAGTAACCCTGCTTGAGGCAACCATTACAGCGAGAACAAAGGTTAGAATACTAATAAGCGCATTTTGGGTCAAAAAGGTTACTGCCGTACTTATTGAAAAAGAAACCGCTGCATGGCCGCTCGGCAGGCCGCCGTAGAAAGGTCTCCCTTTCCTGCTGTATGACTTTGCAAGTATAACAGCGATAACAACAAGTATTATGCTGATTAATGCTATGTGTTCAGATGCATCTCTGATATAAGCAATAACCACTGGAAAAGGGTGCTTTATATATGGAAACAAAATAAGATACCCGGTAATAAGCGCCCCCACAGAGACTAAGAATACAGCGCCGGCAGCCACATCTTTTGCTGCCTTGGCAAGTTCATGATACTCCGGTGAAACAATGTCAACGATAGTTTCTATTGCGGTGTTCAACATTTCCGCTAATAATACCAGTAAAATAATAAAACTCAATATCAAAAACTCAATACGCGTAACACCAAGAAGAAGGCTGACTATTATAGCCCCCCCTGCGCCCCAGAGATGGTATCTCATATGTTTCTGGGTCTTTGCTACATAAAGGATCCCCTCCATAGCAAGGTTTGCACTTTCAACAAAATTACGTGGTTTCATAATTCTGACAACTGAATTTTACCGGATTCAACAGTTCCATTAGTCAATTTTGCAAGTATAAGATTTTCCTTCTTTCTCATCCTGCGTTCTTCAACAGGAGATAATTCATGGTCATAACCTGTCAGGTGTAAAACACCATGGGTGAGCAATAATAAAAGCTCCTTTGAAGGAGAGTGCCCCTGCTCTTTTGCCTGTTTGTGTGCCTTCTCCATGGATATTACAATGTCACCAAGCAATAGCGGTTGAATAATTTTAGAAACCTTTTTATCCGGAAATCCATCCTCATACATTGGAAACGAAAGAACATCAGTGGAACTATTCTTATCCCTGTATTGCTTATTGAGTAATCTCATCCTCCTGTTATTTACAAATAGTATACTCACTTCAACATTTTTAAGTCTGCAAAAAGATAAAATAGTCTTTACATTAGACCGTATAAAATTCTGATTTACCCTGTACTTTTTCTGCTGATTCCTTATTTCGATATTCATTTTGTTTTCTTTGCTTTGGCAGTAAATATCTCATACGCCTTTACAATATCCTGAACTAATTTGTGTCTCACAACATCCTTGTCTGAAAAGTAACTGAACTTAATCCCGCGTATACCTGAGAGTATCCCCTGAATCTCTATCAGACCGGAAGTCTTTTCTGCAGGCAGATCTACCTGGGTAATATCGCCTGTGACCACTACTTTGGAATTAAACCCAAGTCTGGTAAGAAACATCTTCATCTGCTCGGACGTTGCATTTTGTGCCTCATCCAATATTATAAAAGAATCGTTCAGCGTTCTTCCACGCATAAATGCAAGGGGAGCTATTTCTATGTCACCGCGTTCTATCAGCCTGTTTGCCTTTTCCGTTTCCATCATATCATAAAGCGCATCATACAACGGCCGCAAATAAGGATTTACCTTTTCATACATATCACCCGGAAGAAACCCAAGCTTTTCTCCGGCCTCTACAGCCGGCCTTGCAAGTATTATACGGTTTACCTCTTTATTAAGAAGGGCAGATACAGCCATGCCCATGGCAAGATAGGTCTTTCCTGTTCCTGCCGGCCCGATTCCTATAACAATGTCATGCTTTCTTATTGCCTTAATATATTCGGCCTGGGCAGGTGATTTGGGCATTATTACCTTCTTTTTTGAAGGAAGCGATATTGCATCATTGAATGCCTCTTTTAAATTAAAGCCCAAATCTTCAGAAGACTTCCTGATTAAATATTCTACATCAT
>JAHFER010000320.1:2110-2702 GCA_023248365.1 Nitrospirota bacterium | reverse complement strand
TTATAAACGGACACGGACAACTGACACGGTTCACTGCTTTTTCGGTGTAATCTTCACATCCACCGTCATCCCGAGTTTAAGCGGCGTCTTCTCAAGAAATTTTATTTTAACCTTAATTATCTTCATATCCAGATTCTTTGCAGGGTTGTTGGGTTTGAACTCTCTTACACCAACATAACCTGCAATATCCTGGATTTCGCCATTAAATACCTTTTCCATATAGGCGTCTGATGTAATGTCAACATGATCTCCGATGTGAATTAAGCCCATATCGGTTTCATCTACTTCAGCATTTATCCTTATCTTCTCCACATCAGCTATTGTGAGAATTGGGATATCCTCTGTTACCATCTCTCCTTCTTCAAGATACTTATGGATAACCTTTCCGGAGATTGGAGCAGTAATAACTGTCTTTTCAACCACTCTTTTAGAATATTCAACAGATGCCTCAGCCTTTTTTACCGAGTCTTCCAGAAGTCTTAATGTCTCTTCTTTCGGGCCTTTTTCCAAAAGCCGTCTTCCTTCTTCAGCCTCTTTTACCCTGGCTGATGCAACCTTATAGGTATTCTCACTGTCATCTAACATAGTCTTT
>JAHFER010000320.1:0-2100 GCA_023248365.1 Nitrospirota bacterium | reverse complement strand
AATTACTCCTTCTTTGTAAAGGGAATTGTATCTTTCAAGATTTTTCTTTGCATGTTCCATATCTGAAACTGCACCTTCATACACAGCAGCAGCCCTCTTTTTCTCTTCCTCTCTTGACCCTGAGGCCACCTCTCTGAGTTTAGATCTTGATACTGTTAATTCGACATCTGCCTCTTTCAGTTTCGCTTCTATATCTCTGCTGTTAAGCCTTGCAATCACCTGCCCCTTTTTTACTGTATCCCCTTCCCTGACATAAAGTTTTCCGATTCTCCCTGTCACCTCACTCCCCACATCAACCTCAAGCCCCGGCAGCGCCTCGACCTTTCCTTCTGCGGCAACATACCGTTTAACTGAGGGAGTTGCGGAGTCGTGATCTTTAGTCACTGACTCTGATTTTCTGGGGGCAGACCCGGACAATAAGTAGATAATGATAACGAGTGTTATTATTCCTGTAATATATATAAATTTTCTCATCTCCCGACCCCTTTTATGACTTCTTATATCTGATGTCTGACTTCTGCCTACCGCCTTATCTTCCCGTCTTCCAAAAAAACAATCCTGTGTGCCAGTGCCTCTGCCTTGGGGTCGTGGCTAACGATAGCTATTGCCTTACCGGTTTCCTCAGCAAGTCCCCTGAGAAGCATAAGAACCTCTCTCCCTGTTTTTGAGTCAAGATTAGCAGTCGGTTCATCTGCAAGGATAATCGGCGGGTCTCCGGCAAGCGCCCTTGCAAATGCAACCCTCTGCTTCTCGCCGCCGCTCATATCTTTCGGGAAAAAATCAGCCCGTTGACTGAGGCCGACATTATCTAATAAATTCAGCGCCTCTGATCTCATCCTCGTTTTGCTAACTTTTTTGAGTCTTAGAACAATCTCCACATTTTCTACTGCCCTTAGTGAAGGGAACAGATTAAACGACTGAAAGACAAAACCGAAGTATTGCTTCCTGATCTCAGGCAATGAATTTTCTTTCAAACCGCTCAAGGCCCGGCCATTTATAATAATCTCACCTTCTGTAGGGGTGAGGATACAACCCATCATTGAGAGAAGGGTTGTCTTACCTGAGCCTGAAGGTCCCATAATAAGAAGCACCTCTCCTTTATTCAGAACAAGGGATACTGAATCAACCGCCCTGACCTTTGTACTCCCTTCTTCGTAGATCTTTGTGACATTTCGTACTTCGAGTATATTCATACTAAAATCCAATTTTTAAACACAGAGGCACAGAGGTTTTTTATTTGAAAACTTAAATCTCAAATCTTTTCTCTGTGTCTCAGTGCCTCTGTGGTTTGATTTTTTCATGCATCCTATGTCCTGAAGACCATCACCGGATCGAGTTTCTTTACCTTTCTGACTGAGAACCATGCTGAAAGTATACATGTCAGAAGGATTATCATAAACAGTAAAATATACAGTGGCAAAGTCAGATAAAGTGTTACGCCTGCCTTTTCTATTCCGCCTTTTACAACCAGCATAAATATTGTACCTATTATATAACCAATAACAGCACTGATTCCAGCCTGACTAAAGATGACCTTGTATATATCCATGTTCCTGGCACCAATTGCCTTTAGTGTGCCGAATTCCCTGATATGTTCCATAGTATTGGCATAGATTGTCTGACCAACTATGGCCCCGCCTACTGCGAGTCCGAGAATGGCAGTTAGAAAAAAACTCATTCCCATCCCTGTCTGGACAGTCCAGTACATAATGGTTTTATTGATAAACTCCTTTGTAGTGAAGACATCATTATCCTTCATTGAGCTTCTTAAAATTTCTACCACATCTTTAATCTTTTTTTCATCCCGTACCCTGGCGACAATAAAGATGGTAGACTTTTCCTGGTTGAATTCAGAAAACATGTTTTGCATCTGGTTATAAGACATAGAGATAACCGGCATTGTAGTAAAGCTTTTTATTCCATTGGAAATACCCACGAGTTTAAAAGAATGGGGATTTGCAAGGGTTAACTCCCATGTTGTGCCGATAGTCAACTTCCCCAACCGTTGTTCAGATGACTTATCAATAATCATGTATCTTCCGCCCGTTACATCATAAGGGCTGCCAGCGAACATTGACCACGGGGCACCGATTCCGGTAT
>JAHFER010000039.1:8498-10065 GCA_023248365.1 Nitrospirota bacterium | reverse complement strand
CTTATATTTTGCAGCGATTTTATTCATGTTATCCATATCCAAATCAGGCTGTTATATTAGAATAGTTCTAAATTTAGAATGATTCTAATATAACTAAAAAAACTTGTCAAGGACTTTTTCAAAATATCAGGCTTTACAAAAGATTAAGGACAGATTATCTTAATGGGGTGAAAATTCTTGGTATAGATACATCAACGCTTATGGGTAGTGTCGGCCTTATAGAAGGTGACCGGCCGATAGCTCAGTACAGTCTTAGTATAGAGGTTACTCATTCTGAGAGGCTCCTTGATACTGTAGACAGGCTTCTGCATGATGCAGGGGAAAGCCTGAAGGCACTTGATGGATTCGCAGTATCAATAGGCCCTGGCTCATTTACAGGGCTGCGGATAGGGCTGGGTACGATCAAAGGGCTTTCTATGGTTACAGGCAGGCCAGCCGTTGGAGTTTCAACTTTACAAGCGCTTGCAGCGAATATTCCATTTTGCAGCTATACGGTTTGTCCTATACTTGATGCACGTAAAAAAGAGGTATATACAGCGTTCTTCAAATATGATGAAAAGGGGAGTATGATAAGGATGACAGAGGATATGGCCATATCTCCTGAACTTCTTATAGAACAGATTCAGGAACCTGTTGTGTTCTTGGGGGATGCGGTATATGTTTATGAGGACTTATTGAAGGAACGGCTTGGTGATAAAGCCCTTTTTGCGCCGGTTAATTGCAGGCTTCCCTCTGGATTATCTGTAGCAAAGATTGGTATGAATAAGCTGATAAATGGAGAGGTCCTTTCTCCCTCAGGAGTTCCGGCATACATAAGAAGATCAGAGGCGGAAGTAAAAAGACATAAGCAGTGAGCGGTAAGCAGTAAACAGGTAGGGGAGGGGCTTGTCCCCTCCCGAAGTCAGAAGTAAGAGGTAAGATGAACGATCTGGTAAAAGAAGATAAAATAATGATAGAGGATATGAAGGAGGCTGATCTATCTGAAGTACTCAAAATAGAGGATCAGTCATTCTCTGATCCATGGACCTGCAATATGTTTAAGGCAGAGTTATCTAATCCATTTTCCAATATATGGTTATCACGGAATGGAAACGGTGCGATCATGGGTTATATATGTTTCTGGATTATAGAAGATGAGGCACATATATTAAATCTTGCTGTTGACCCGCTCTATAGGGGAAAGGGTGTTGGCTCTATGCTTCTGTCAGCTTCTTTAGATTACTGGGGTAGAAAAGGTATTAAAGTAGTATATCTGGAGGTAAGGGAGTCTAATATTACTGCACGTAAGTTGTATGATAAGTTTGATTTTAAAATAATGATGAGAAGGCCTAAATATTATAGGAAACCAGTTGAAGATGCCTTTATAATGGGACTGGAGATGAAGTAAGCAGTAAGCAGAAGCAAGAAATCAGAAGTCAGAAGCAGGGATGGAGTTATTAAAAAAAGGGGGGAGAAACTTAAATGGTTGAAAAGCATAGCGCTCTTTTAGACAGGTTACGCAGGGTTAATGATGATTTTGTGATGTGGGAAGAAAAGCATAAGAGGCTTGAGAAGGAGATAAGGAGTT
>JAHFER010000039.1:0-8398 GCA_023248365.1 Nitrospirota bacterium | reverse complement strand
GGGGGAGAAACTTAAATGGTTGAAAAGCATAGCGCTCTTTTAGACAGGTTACGCAGGGTTAATGATGATTTTGTGATGTGGGAAGAAAAGCATAAGAGGCTTGAGAAGGAGATAAGGAGTTTGAACAGGAAGCATGTGCTTACTCCAGAAGAAGAGGTGTTAAGGAAAAACCTTCAGAAAGAAAAACTCATTTCTAAGGATAAGATTAAGGAGATAGTAAGAATGGAAGAGAGTAAAGAAAATTCTAAATAGGATACCCTGTTTAGTTTTAATCTATTTATGAAAGAGGCTAACGATAAAAGGATGTCCCTGACAGGACATCTATCGGATCTGAGAGTATGTTTAATAATCTCTGTTGTGGCGATTGCAGCAGGTTTTGTGATTTCTTTTTATTTTTCAGAGCAGTTGCTGAGATTCCTCACAAGACTTATTTTTGTTGAAAACAGACCACAATTTATTTTCCTGACACCTGCAGAGGCTCTTTGGACAAATTTTAAGGTCGCCATGTTTGCCGGAATTGTCCTTGCATTCCCTGTTGTTCTGTACGAAGTCTGGAAATTTTTCTCACCGGCCCTTCTTGCCAATGAAAGAAGGTACGCACTGCCATTCCTTATTTCCGGTGTGGTTCTCTTTGCCACAGGACTTGTATTTTGTTACACAGTGGTATTGAAGTATGCCCTGAATTTCCTTATGACCTATAAAACCGCTGACATTAAGCCGCTCATATCAATTGCCGCATACCTTGATTTTGTGCTAAAGTTTATGCTTGCCTTCGGGCTGATCTTTGAGCTTCCGCTTGTAATGATTTTTCTTACTAAGATAGGTTTGCTAACACCGGAATTTTTATCTAAGAATAGAAAGTATGCAATTCTGATTAATTTTATTATAGCAGCAGTACTTACGCCGACTCCTGATGTGTTTAATCAATTGCTGATGGCCATTCCTCTGATTGTCCTTTATGAAATAGGAATTATCGGGGCAAGAATTTTTTGCAGGGATGTTAAAAAGAGGTCATCTGCTTCTTCATGAAGGTATTAATCGTTTCTTTATGGCAATCTGCGTATGTTCTATTGTGGTTGCTATATATCTTGTAAAGAGAGACAGTAACCTGAGATTATGTTCTGCAAAAACCCTTTCTGTACCCTTAAGATAACTAAGGTTCATAATCCCGATTACCTTTCCTTTTAATTTTATTGGAAGGCATATTGAAGAGTTTATCACGTCCATTTTCTTAGCAAGATTTTTAATTCTGCTGTCTTCTATATTTCCAGTAAGAATAAGAGGTGTCTTATTCTTAAAGACCCACCCTGCGACCCCTTCTTCTATCTTTTGAGAGGAGTTTCTTAAGATGGTTTCTTCAAAACCTATGGAGCTTGCTATTATAAAGGTATTTGTTACCTCATTCGGAAGCATAATCGAAGCACGGTCTGCTTTTACAAGACCGAATGCGAGATGTAATATCTTATCAAGCTTTTTCTGAAGCGTAAGAGAAGACACGCTTATCCGGCCTACCCTGTACAACAGCGCTACCTCGTTTAACCTTTCTTTCACAGATGCTGACCGTATACGCTCTTCAATGTTTTTAAACTGCTCTTCAGTAAGGGTATTGTTGAGCCTTTTAAATTCCTTTTCTTTATTGATTACATAAATAGAGAACAGGGTTGTAAGTAGTCCTAGGAAAAAGAGCGTAAGGTATTTCTGTTCTAAAATAGATAAGACGATAACGGCACATGTTAATAAGGCTAATATAACTATCTCAAGACTAAGAAGTTCCCCTCTCTTTTTTTCTATTGTCTTAAGCTGTTTTATGTAATCTTCCATCAAGATAGAAAATACCATAGTATTATACACTTGACAAGGAAGAATAATTTACTTACACTTTTTAAGTTTAAAACCATAGAGGTGAATTGTGAAAATAAAGAAGAAGGCTGCTAAAAAGAAGGAAACAGCAACAGTAACGGAAACAGAACGGCTTCATAGTCTGTATGATGATTTAACTTTTAAAGTAGAGGACTCTTTTGATAAGAACCGAACGGTTATATTTGCATCAATTTCAGTACTCGTTGTCCTATGTGCAGGAGCCATCATTTATTACTTCATGTCCGGCAGATGGAATAAGGAGGCATCAGTATTAGAGAGCGCTGCATATAATTATTATGTAGAGGGTGATTATAAAGATGCAGTATCTTCCTACCAGAAGATAATTGATAAGTATTCATCAGGCGGGAATGCCCCCATTGCCATGTATTATCTGGGCAATAGTTATCTCAGCATGGGACAAACGGATGAGGCTATTAAGACATATCAGAAGATAATAGAAAAATACAAAAGCGAGAAGACAGTCCTTCCCCTGGCATATATTAATCTTGGATATGCGTACATGAATAAAAAAGACTATACCAGTGCAATATCAGTATTTAAGCAGGTATCATCACTGGGAAATTCTCTGGTTGCTGACAGGGCAGTGTATGAAACTGCTCTGGCATATGAGGCATCAGGTGATAAGGCTTCTGCAAAAGAGAGATATGAGTATCTAAAAAAGGCATATCCAAATTCACCGTGGACCCAGGATGCTATTGCTAAATTAAACAAAATTCAGGGGAATGCTGTTACAATACAACAACAACCCGGTAACCAACCGGTTAAGATAGAACCTAAAGGGAAAAAATAACCAGTTGAGGCTCTTGCAAAAGTCTTGTAACCTAAGAGGTCGTCATTCCCACGAAAGTGGGAATCCAGTCTTTTAAATGTGTTGCAATACCTCTGGATTCCCGTTTACACGGGAATGACGACTTTTGCAGGAGCCTAAGTTAATAACACTATTCGGAGGAGAAAGATGCCAAGAATACTTATAACAGGCGGGTCCGGGTTTATAGGATCACATCTATGCGAGAAGTTCCTGTCTGAGGGGCATGAGGTTATATGCATGGATAACCTCATTACAGGGGATGTTGACAATATAAGCCATATTAAAGACAGCAGATTTTCCTTTGTGCATTATGATGTAACAAATTATATATATGTTAAGGGAGACCTCGATTATATACTTAATTTTGCGAGTCCGGCCAGCCCTCTTGATTATATGGAATTCCCCATACAGACACTAAAAGTTGGCTCACTCGGAACTCATAAGGCACTCGGCCTTGCAAAAGAGAAGGTCGCCAGATTTTTACTTGCATCCACATCTGAGGTTTATGGAGACCCGGTTGTCCATCCCCAGAATGAAGATTACTGGGGAAATGTTAACCCTGTTGGCCCGCGCGGGGTGTATGATGAGGCCAAGAGATTTGCAGAGGCATTGACGATGGCGTATCAGAGGTATCATGGTGTGGATACAAGGATCATCAGAATTTTCAATACCTATGGGCCAAGGATGAGGATAAAGGATGGAAGGGCTATACCAAACTTTATTACTCAGGCGCTGAGGGGTGAGGATGTAACAGTTTTCGGAGACGGCGGACAGACGAGAAGTTTTTGTTATGTAACGGATCTGGTAGATGGTATATACAGACTGCTTATGTCGGATTATAATTCTCCTGTTAATATAGGTAATCCGCATGAGATGACAGTTTTAGAAATGGCACAGGAGATATTGGCCCTCACAAACAGTAAGAGTAAGATCGTGAGAATGCCTCTTCCCGAGGATGATCCAAAGGTGAGACAGCCTGATATTTCAAGGGCAAAAAGGATACTTGGATGGGAACCTCATGTGGCTTTAAAAGACGGTCTGCAGAATACAATAAGTTATTTCAGGATGAAGCTCGGGATTCAGGAATAAGATATCTTCTTAAAATAATTGCGATAGTTTTCGCATTATATCTTTCTTTTCCTGTCTTATCGTTTGCAGCTTCCATTGCAAGTGCAAGCGCCTTTCCAACAGGGGAGCGTCTCGTATTTGATCTTTCATGGTATGGAGTAAGCGGCGGAACAACTGTAATGGAGGTATCGGATGCAATAGAAAAAGATCGTCCGGTATTTAATATAGTCTCCACAACTAAATCCAACAGGATTCTTTCCGTACTTTATCCTGTCTATGATGTTATAGAGTCCTATGTAGATAAAAAGAGTTTCTATCCATACCGTTACAGGTCAATCCAGCAGGAGGGAAAATACAAAAGTGACAAGGAAATAATTTTTGACAGGAAGAAAAATATCGCAACTTTCATCAATCATAAAAAAGGGGGGGAAACTCATAACTCCGTTATAGCTGCAGGAGCGCAAGATCCTTTATCTGTTGTTTACTATTTCCGTACACTGCCGTTAGAGATTGGCAAAGATATTAATATTGAGGTACATGATGGTAATAAAAACTGGACACTGGTTGTAAAGGTATTAAAAAAGGAAAGTATAGCAATCCCTGCCGGAAGTTTTGACACCATTAAGGTTAAGGCGCTTATGAGATATGAAGGTCTCTTTGTAAATGCAGGGGATCTATTTGTATGGTTTACAGATGACACTGACCGGATACCTGTAATGATGGAAAGTAAAATAAAGATAGGACGCGTAACCGCCACTCTTATAAAAAAATAAAGAAACGGGATCAGGCAAAAAATGCAGGTTAGCAGTGCAAATAAGACCATCGAACAATGTCATTATATTGACGAACATACTTTTGCCTTGACAGCCATTCTCTGATATTTTTAAAACCCTGCTTTGTATTATTTAATAAAATCAAACAGATATATTAGGCTATATATCTTCTTGTTAACCATATCTGCTTTGGTATAATTCATGCATAATCTATGTTTAACCATTTATTAACATTATGTAACCTTAATAAAACTACTGCTAATGAGGTGTTTATGAAAAAAATGAGTAGTGAAATGAGCAATGAAAAAATGAGTAGTGAAAAGGCAATCTATTTGGACCCCAATCTGGCTTGCGCGGATACTACATCTCTTCACAAGCTGTATAAGGATCTGCAGAGGGCGAACAGGATGTTAAGGTTACAGAAAAAAAGGTTAGAGGAAGAGAAGAACACCTTCAGGAAATGGGGTGAAGATCTGCATCTCATGAATGACCTGAGTATATCGCTTGTTGCTACTCTGGATACTGATAAAATAATTGGTACTGCCTACACAAGGATGCAGGAGATTGTTCCTCATGACATACTTTCCATTGTATCATTCTCACAAAAGAAATTGTGGTTATTTTCCAGTGTAAAATTAGATGCAGAGGAGATAGAGGACATTAAAGCCTCAATCATTTTGGATGACAGAGAGGTTACTGGTAAAGTGGACATAGATTCATATAAGATGGCGGTTAAATATATGGGGGAGGCTCAATACGGAGTTTCACAAACTGACTCTGTATGGAAAAATGGGAAAAATAAGTTTTCAAACAGGCTCTCCTTTCCATTGGAAATCGGGGATGAAAAGATTGGAATCTTAAAATTGATAAGATGCTCAGATGAATCTTTTTCAAAACATCAGCATGACATAGTATCAATGATCGTCAGTACGTTGACCCTTGCACTGAGGAATTCAGAGGTTCACAGGGAGGCACAGAAGATGGCTACCATAGATGGTCTGACCGGCCTTTTCAATAAACGTTATTTTAATGAAATACTTGACAGGGAATTTAAGAGTACCATGAGATACCAGAATCCTGTATCTCTGATTATGGTAGATCTGGATAACTTCAAGGGGATAAATGATCGGTTTGGTCATCAGGCCGGAGATACTGTTATCAGAGAAGTATCTTCCATACTTACAGGAAGCCTGAGAGATATTGATGTGCCTGCAAGGTACGGAGGGGATGAACTGGCAATAATACTTCCTGAAACTGCGGCTGAACAGGCCTTCTTTGTTGCAAAAAGGCTTAAGAGACTTATTGAACAGAATTCGGTAAAGTATGGCGACAGCGCTATTAATATTACAGCCAGCTTTGGCATATCAAGTTGTCCGAATTCCGGCATAAAGACAGTAGAAGAGATGATTTCTGAGGCAGACAGGGCGCTATATGATGCAAAAAAATGCGGCAGAAACAGGATTGAGTCAAGAGATAAAATTTTTACTAAGGATAATGCTTACCTTGGACCGCTGGTTTTTTAATACGGATATTTAATTAATTTCATATGGAAGAAAAAAGGGGACATGTAAGAGTTTATGACAGACTGCAGATTGCCTACAAGTTTATTGCAGATAATGAATGGACATCTTCTGAAAATCCCGAAAAGTATTTTCCATATATATGGAACAAGTATCCTTCTTCAATAGTATTTGACGAATCTGAAGAATCAAATATTAAGATGCTACCTCATATAGTAGACCTTAACAGGAAAATTGATCTGCTGATAGAGCTTCTGCTTCCTAATAATAATGGGATTCGGATAGAAGTGCCTGCTGAAAGAGATATTTCAATAAGCGGCTCAGGTATAAAAATGGAAATAAGTGAACCTGCTTCGACAGGTCAGAAGATTGCATTATGCATAGTTCTGCCTTTGATACCTCCAACGAATTTATTTATTGCCGGGGAGGTAATAAGGAGCTTCAGGTCAGAATCAGGTGAGGGGAAAGAGCAGGCGCTTTTTGAGACAGGTATAAAATTCTTAGACCTCAAAGATGATGATTATGAAAAGATAGTTAAGTATATATTCAAGAAACAACGCGATTTCCTGAGAAATAAGAAGATGTTGACTACTGACGATACTTTCTATTAGTATAAAAAAATAAAAAACGGGGATGTCAAAGTGTCTGATGGTGAGGCAAAGAGAATAATATCAACACAGAGTGCCCCTGCGGCAATTGGTCCCTACTCCCAGGGTATTAAGGCAGGGGATTTTGTCTTTATTTCCGGACAAATACCTATTGAACCTGGCACTGGAAGTTTAATTAAAGGGGATATTGAAGAACAGGTAGAACAGGTCTTAAAGAATCTGAAAGAAATCCTTAATGCATCAGGTCTAAGTATGGAAGATGTGGTAAAAACGACCCTTTATCTCAAAGATTTATCTAACTTTGAGAGGGTTAATAATGTGTATAAAAGATATTTTGTGAATGCACCGCCCGCCAGGTCTACTGTCGAAGTTTCAAGATTACCAAAAGATGTTCAGATTGAAATTGATGCCATAGCCTACCAGAAGGGATAGAGGACTCATGGGATCACGGAAAAAATATAACCACAGAGAACACAGAGGTAAACCTATAAATGTCAAAAAGAAAAAACTGTTTTAAATCTTTTCTCTGTGCACTCTAAAGAAGAATTCTTAAACCATCCAGTTTGAAAAAAATCATGAGGACACAGAGAGAAAGGGTTTTAAAAGATCTTTATACTGTTTTTTCTCTGTGACCTCTGTGGTTTGCAGTTTTGGTTCTGGCTTTTCCGGGTAACGTGGTATAATCAGCCGGCCTTCTTTACGCGGTTGGAACGCAGGCATCTTGTGCAAACCATTATGCGCTTCGAGGCAGTGTTAACGACTACCTTTACTCTCTGAAGATTAGGCTGAAACGTCCTTTTTGACTTATTATTGGCGTGACTCACATTGTTCCCCACGCGCCTTTTTTTACCACAAACTTTACATTCACGAGCCATTCGGCACCTCCTCATTATTATTTGATATTATTGGATCATTTGGAACTTGTATAAAAAACCGTGTAATACTATCATATTGAATAGGAAAAATCAAAAATAAAAAATCGAAGGGATATAAGAATGCCATTCCCACGCAAGTGGGAATCCAGAACATAGGTGAAACGCTGGATTCTCGTTTACACGGGAATGACGATTATTGCCTAACCTATGGAGCTTCAAAAAGAGATACAGTTTATTAAAGGTGTTGGTCCTGGCAGGGCAAAGTTATTCAATAAATTAGGTGTATATACGGTTGAAGACCTGCTTAACTATATCCCCTTCAGGTATGAAGATCGGGGTAATATGAGACCCATAAAAGAATTGCTTCGGGATTGGTATGCACACCAGGATTACACTGCCTGTCAAACAGTTATGGGAAAGGTAGTGTCTTCAAGGGTTATTATTACACCGAGGCAGAGGAGGAAGATATTCGAGGCTACGGTAGGCGATGGCTCAGGTTATATTAATGCAAAGTGGTTTAATCAGCCATACCTTCAAAATCTCTTTAAGAAGGATATTACTGTTGTGATAAGCGGGCAGGTGAAATTAGATAGTTACAATCATGAACTCTATATGGATGGTCCGGAGTATGAGATTATTGATTCAGAGGATGATGATCTGATAAATACAGGCAGGATAGTCCCTGTTTATCATGTTACTAATGGACTTTCACAGAAGGCGCTGAGAAAGACAGTCAAAGGTGTCCTTGAAACGCATGTCCTGCCGGAGATTTTACCTGATGATATTATTAAAAAGTATCACCTCCCATTATGTAATGAGGCGATAAATTATATCCATTTTCCACCTAAGGGAGCAGACATTGATA
>JAHFER010000038.1 GCA_023248365.1 Nitrospirota bacterium | reverse complement strand
ACAGGGAATTATCTTTCCAAAAGGACAATGACGAGGACAGTCCCACCTATGAGCAAATATTGACAAAACCGGCATCTCTCTATGATCACTTAATCTGGCAGTTAAATCTTTCCACCTCTGATGCCCTTGTTAAAGATATTGGAGAACTAATAATAGGCAATCTGGATGAGAATGGCTATCTACAGTCTACCGTGGAGGATATAAGCTCCCAAAGCAGTACTTCAACGGATAAGGTGGTTGAGGTGTTAAAGTTTATTCAGAGCTTTGATCCCCCTGGAGTTGCAGCCAGAGATTTAAAGGAATGTCTTTTAAACCAGATAGCACAAATCGGATTCTCAGGAACAATAGTTGAAACAATAGTATCAGAACACCTTGCTGATTTCGAGAGAAAACGTTATCCGATCATTGCCCGTAAATTAGATATTACTCTTGAAGATCTGTCACAGGCAATCAGAATTATTGAAAAACTTGAACCAAAACCTGGCAGGTCATTTTACTCAACAGATAATGCCTATATAGTACCGGATGTCTATGTTATAAAGCATGAGGGGCAATACCTTGTAACGATGAATGAAGAAGGGCTTCCAAAACTCAAGATAAACCCTATATATAAGATGATGCTGAAAGGAAAAGGCAACATTGGCGAAGATGAGCGGGGTTACCTTGAAGATAAGTTCCGTTCCGCTATCTGGATGATAAGGAGTATTGAACAACGAAACAGGACGATATATAAGGTTGCTCATAGCATTGTTAAATATCAGGAGGAGTTTTTTGAAAAAGGTGTCTCTCACTTAAAACCGCTTACTTTAAGAGAGATTGCTGAAGACATCCAGATGCATGAATCTACAGTCAGCCGTGTAACCCATAACAAATATATGGGGTCTCCTCAGGGCATATTTGAATTGAAATACTTCTTCAGCAGCGGTCTTGGTACATCAGATGGTGGAGACGATTGTTCATCGAGGAGTGTCAGAGATATGATTGAAAGGTTGCTCTCTGAAGAAAGTCCTAAGAAGCCCTACAGTGATCAGCAGATCATGGAATATCTGAGACACAATCAGATTGAGATTGCTAGGAGGACAGTTGCAAAGTATAGAAAAGAATTGAAGATTCCTTCTGCAAGCAGGCGGAGAAAATTAGTAATATGAGATCTAATACCCCCCGTATGGTCGTTATCAGCGGCCTTTCAGGAGCAGGAAAGAGTAATGCCCTGAGATGCTTTGAAGATTTAGGTTTTTATTGCATTGATAATCTTCCCCCTCAGTTACTCCCAAAATTAGTTGAATTATGTACACAATCAGGCAGTGAATTACACAAAATAGCCTTGGGTATTGATATACGTGAAGGGGAATTCCTTCAGGAATTTGAAAAGGTACTAAATGATCTGATGAAAAATGCTTATCCTATTGAGATTACATATCTCGACGCCAGTGATGAAGCCCTCATCAGTCGTTTCAGCGAAACAAGGAGACCTCACCCTCTTGCCAAGGATAAACCGGTTATTGAGGGAATAAGGCTTGAACGGGAAAGATTAAAGTGGCTTAGTGAAAAGGCCACACTTATCATAGATACTTCAGACTTCAATATTCACCAGCTTAAACAAGAGATTCACAGAAACTTTTTAGAGAAGGGTAGAGAAAAAAAGATAGTCGTAAACATTATATCCTTTGGATTTAAGTACAGAGTGCCTTATGATATTGACCTGTTATTTGATGTAAGGTTCCTGCCTAACCCTAATTTTGTCACTAACTTAAAACCTATGACAGGCCAGACAAAAGAAGTTGCAGACTATCTTCTATCAATGCCCCAGACAACCAACTTTCTGAAAAATTTCTTTCAATTTATTGATTTCCTGATGTCTCAGTATGAACATGAAGGGAGATACTATCTGAATATAGGGATAGGCTGTACAGGAGGAAGGCATCGGTCGGTTTTTATTGCTGAGACCCTTGAAAAACATATAAAAGGCATTGAATTTGATACTACCATTCGTCACAGGGATATTGAAAGAGAGAAACTTTAGATATGCCGTCATTTCCCTCATACATTGTCGCAATTACCGGGGCAAGCGGTAGCATATATGGAATCAGACTCCTTGAAAACCTGACAAGAAATGGATGCAGAATTTATTTGACCATTACAAAAGAAGGCTGGTATATTCTAAAAGAAGAGACAGGCTTTTTCTGTGAAGGTAGTGAGGCAGAGATTAGTTCATACATCTGTCGTTATTTTAAGGCAGAGCCGGAGAATCTTCATTACTTCAACGAAGAAAACCTGTTAGCTCCCATAGCAAGCGGTTCTGTACACACAGATGGGATGATCGTAGTCCCATGCTCCATGAAGGCCGCCGCCTCAATAGCGTGCGGTCTTGCGTCTAATCTTGTTGAGCGGGCAGCAGATGTCACACTTAAAGAAAAACGTAAATTAATTATCGTTCCACGTGAGACGCCGTTAAACAGCATCCACCTCCGCAATCTTCTCACCTTATCTGAATTGGGAGTTCATATTATTCCTGCCATGCCTGCATTCTACAACAAGCCCAAATCAATAGATGATATAATCGCCTTCATAGTCGGCCGCATCCTCGACAGCCTGCATATTGAAAATACCCTGTATCAAAGATGGGGGTAAGTAAAACAGCATCGAACACACCTTTTTAAAATCACCTTTAAACAGACCCTATTAAAAAACTATATTAAAGATGTTGACTCCATTTAATATATTAAGTATATTAAATATACTTAATATAAAGTCCGATGATATTTTATATTAATACCTTACCAGTCCCGAGAATGAAAAAAAATAAGAAATACTATACACAGGAAATATGTGATACTTTTGATATAGCAAAGGCTACCCTTTTCAGATGGGAGAGTGAAGGACTGATTTCTAATGTTATCAGGGATTGGCGGAACTGGCGTTTATACAGTGAAGAAAATATAAAAGAGATAAAAAACATTATAAAATCAAAGGGAAAAAGATAAGGTATATGTTTTTAAGAAAGAAATCCGAGATAATCGGGCTTGATATCGGGTCAAGTTCAATAAAGGTCATACAGTTGGAAGATGAGGACGGCGGATACAGGCTGTCTAAATTCGGTATGAGGACACTTGAGCCTGAAATGATAGTTGACGGAACTATTATGGACTCAGTTCGATGCGTAGAAACACTTCAGGGTTTGCTAAAAGACCAGTCCATAACTGCAAAGGATGCTGTCATATCTCTGTCCGGTCATTCGGTGATTATTAAAAGGGTGAGTCTTCCTCAGATGACTGAGGATGAACTTGCAGAATCTATAAAATGGGAGGCAGAACAGTATATACCTTTTGACATAAACGATGTAGACATTGACTTTCAGATATTAAACAGCTTTGTTGATGCGGATGGAAAACCGCAGATTGATGTTTTACTGGCAGCAGTTAAAAAAGATAAACTTAGTGAGTATACCTCACTTGTTATAGAGGCAGGGCTTAAGCCTGTGATAGTTGACATTGATTCCTTTGCCCTTGAGAATATGTATGAGATTAATTATGGGACGAACGAAAAAGAGACTGTTGCATTAATTAACATTGGGGCAAGTATTACAAATATAAATATACTTCAGAAAGGTATGTTTGCCTTTATGCGTGATGTCTCTATCGGAGGCAATAAATATACTGAATCAATTCAGAAAGAGCTTGGATTATCCTATGAAGATGCTGAAAAGGCTAAGAGGGGAGAAGATGTCGAGGGTGTGAATACCTTTACCATAGATACAATTATCGAAAACGTCTCCACAGAGATTGTTAGCGAGATAACCCGTTCCTTTGGTTATTTTAAGACTTCATCGGGGAGTGAGAACATAGATAAGCTTTTGTTAAGCGGCGGTTCATCAGGGATGAAAAATTTAAACACCTTTTTGCAGGAACACCTTGGTATACCGGTCGAGACTGTCAATCCTTTTAAACATATAAAGATTCCGCCTGAGTTTGACAGTAATTTTATAACTGAGGTTATGCCGATTGCTGCGGTTGCAGTTGGATTGGGAATAAGAAGGTTGAATGACAGATGATAAAGATAAACCTTCTACCAACAAAAAAGGCTAAGAAAACTTTTACTATAAAAGTTGGTTTTAAGCCTGATGTAACATTCATGCTGATAGCTGTAGTGGTCGTACTGTTATTGGAAGGGGTAGTCTGGTACAGACTAAACAGCAGTATCACAATGCTCATAAGGGACAAGCAGACCCTTGAAGTTAAACTTAATGATATAAAGAAGCAGGTAAAAGAGGTAGAAAATTTCGAGAAGGATAAAAAGTCTTATGAAGAAAAGATTGCCATAATTGAAAAACTGAAAAAGACTCAGAAAGGCCCTGTCCATATCCTTGATGAAATAAGCCGATTGCTTCCTGACAGGGTCTGGATTATCTCACTCAAACAAGGAGAAGGCAATATTGCTCTTACAGGGGCAGGTATGACTAACGATGATATAGTGAAGTATGTAAATAATCTTAAGGCCTCTAACATATTTAAAAATATTCAGCTTATAGAGTCGAGACAGGTACTTGAATCAAATGTGCCTGTTTATAGTTTTAATTTAACTTTTAATATTAATCTGGATGCGTTATAACATATGGATCTAAGTTCACTTGATAATATCCCACGTTCTCAGAAGATACTTTTAATAGTACTTTTGTTTGTAATTATAGTGGGCGGGTTTATTTACTTTATCGTTGTGCCTAAGAAGTCACAGATTGATGTACTTAAAAATAATGTTGATGGAATTAACCGGGAGATAAGTATTAACGAGGTAAAGCTGCGGAGACTTGACCAGCTTAAAGTTGAAAATCAGATACTGCAGGCACGGCTAAAGGAATTGCAGGCCCAGCTTCCTGCTGAACAGGAGGTCTCAAATCTTTTAAAACAGATCTCTGACCTGAGCGTTGAATCTGGTTTGGAAGTAAAATTATGGAAGCCAGGCCTGAGAAAAGATGACCCTTCAGGACTTTACGTTGTAATCCCGGTTGATGTAGAGTTGTCAGGAGGCTACCATGAACTTGGAACCTTTTTTGATCGTGTCAGCAAACTGCCGAGGATTGTTAATATAGGCAATATGGGTATGGAAGGGACAAAGATGACCGGCGGAAAGGCCTCCATACAAAATAAATTTGTAGCCACAACTTTTGCTGCAGTTATCAAATAACAAACAAATGAGAGTTAATTACTTATTAGAGTTAACAAATGAGGGGAAATTGGTAGTAATATTTTTAATGTTTTTTCTTCTCACATTTAATGGCTGTTCTGAACAGGCAGCCAAACAGCCTGTACCGCAGTCAAAGCCACAGGCTGGAAATATTTCCAGCGAGGCACAAGTAAATCAAAATGTGACACCTGCTCAGACCGGAATTGTAACGGATAACAAAGATTCTGTTTACAGTTATCGTGCGCAGGGGAGAAGGGATCCTTTTAAGTCGCTTCTTTATGGTATAAGAGAGAAAAAGAAGGCTGGCTTAACCCCGCTCCAGCAGAGGAGCCTGAGTGAACTTAGGGTTATCGGCATTGTATCGGGGACGCATGGTTATATTGCTATGATAGAGACTCCTGATGGAAAAGGGTTTGTTATTAAAGAAGGCACCCTTATTGGCCCTGAAGGGGGAGTAGTAAAGAAGATAAGCAATGACTCAGTGATAATTGATGAGACTTATGTAGATTATTATGGCAAAAAAATATCAAAAAAGACTGTCTTGGGTCTCCGCAGCAGAGAGGAGAGTGGTGGATGAACAGGTTCAAACTTAGGTGGGTCAAATATTGCGTCTATATTCTTTCAATCCTGACAATAATTTCTTTGTCTACTGAAAAGACGTGGTCTCTGGTTGGGTCAGATATTAAAAATATTCCGGATAAGGTATCTGATTCAAAGGAAGGTCTTAATTTCATCAGAGATGTTAAGGTACAGTTGTCTGGTGGTAAAACTGAAATAATAGTTACTGCTGACGGGCCGCTTGATGCTGAGACATTAATTATAGAGAATAAAAAATTTATAATTGATGTAAAGAATGCAAACCATTCAGTTATATCTCAGGAGATACCGGTTGAGAACAGCAAATTAATCTCAAAGATTAGAATTGGAAAATCTGACCCTCCTGAACATAAGGTTCGGATAGTTGCTGACTTGAAAGAGCAGATTACTTATGATGTTAATAAGGGTGATAAAACATACTCTGTTAATATTGTTCCTAAAAATCAGATTAAATTTGCAGAGGTAAAGAGTCCGGAAAAGAAGACACAAAAGGAGGCCCCGGAGATTCCTTCAAAGCCTGCTTCAAAAATTATTACAAAAGGTGTTTCAATTGTTGCGGCAAACACTCAAGACCAGAAGGCAGTGGAAACAGCACCAAAACCCGTTCCCATTAATCAGGAGAAGAGTAAACCGGTTGATTTAAAAGAAGTTGAAGTCCATGTTGTACCTGTTACATCTGTTGCGCCTGTCGCAGCTCCCCCATCTCCGGTACTATCTTCCACTGTAATCCCTTCAAGATTTACAGGTAAAAGGGTATCTCTTGATTTTCAGGACGCTGATATTATAAATGTTCTGAGGCTTCTTTCTGAAGTTAGCAGATTAAATATGGTAATCGGGGAGAATGTTAAAGGTAAGCTTACGATTAAGATGTCAGATGTGCCATGGGATCAGGCACTTGATGTAATACTGAAGTTAAAAGGTCTTGGAAAGATCTTTGAAGATAATGTCCTGCGTATTGACACCTTATCAAACATAGCACAGGGACAGGAGGACGAGGTAAGGGCAAAGGATGCGATGATGAAGGCAGAAGATGTAGAGACAAAGATAATTCCGGTTAACTATGCCAAGGCAAAAGATATTCTCGATTCTGTTAAAAAGAGTCTCACCCCCAGAGGAGATGTGACAGTAGATGAAAGAACAAATACCCTGATCTTAAAAGATGTAAAATACAAATATGAAGAGGTATTAAAGTTTCTGAAAACGCTTGATAAACCTACTCCTCAGGTACTGATAGAGGCAAGGATTGTACAGGCAGACTCAAACTTTGCAAGAGACCTTGGAATACAGTGGGGTGGGAGTTCTGCTAATAGCTCAGGAACTTATAATATAGGTCTTATAAGCGGACCTACCGGAACTGTAGGAGCTCCAACTGCAGGTTTTGCAGTTAATCTTCCTGCGTCGGGTGTTGCAGGTACAAAAGGGAGTTTGGGAGTTACCATTGGTAAGGGGAGTTCCTTTAATCTTGATCTCAGATTATCTGCCGGAGAATCTAAGGGTATCACAAAGGTTCTCTCAGCCCCCAAGATTGCCACATTGGACAACAGAGAGGCAACAATAACACAGGGAGAGGCAATCCCGTATAAAACCCTCTCACAGGAAGGAACAAAGACTGAATTTATTGATGCAACCCTTACCCTTAAGGTTACACCTAAGGTAACGCCTGACGGCCATATTGCGATGAACATAAAGATTTCAAAAAATCGTCAGGGGTCAATTGTAGTGGAAGGAACGCCAAGTATAAATAAGAAAGAGGCAACAACAGAGGTACTTGTTAAAGATGGCGAGACTACTGTTATCGGCGGGATTTACGAGAGTACGGATGTTGATAATCTTAACGGAGTTCCGTGGTTTTATCATGTTCCGGTTTTGGGCTGGTTATTTAAAAACACACAGACATCAAACATAAAAAGCGAATTATTGATTTTCATCACACCAAAAATAATTCCTGTTACTCTCTGAGGATCAGACGAGATGATAAGATTTCTTACCGCCGGTGAATCCCACGGGCAGTTGCTTATGGGGATAATAGAAGGTATCCCTTCCGGGTTAGAACTTACAGTAAGTGATATAAATCCTGATTTGGCCCGCAGGCAGATAGGTTATGGCCGCGGGGATAGAATGAGGATTGAAAAGGATACTGTTGAAATTACCTGCGGAGTCAGGTGGGGAAAGACACTTGGAACTCCTGTGGGCCTTTTGATAAAAAACAGGGACTGGGTCAACTGGTCAGAAAAGATGTCTCCTGACCCTTCATCAGCAGATTGTATGGCGGCTGAGACAAAACCAAGGCCGGGTCATGCAGACCTTCAGGGAATTATAAAATACTCTCATAATGATACAAGAAATGTGCTTGAGAGGGCCAGTGCAAGAGAGACTGCAATGCGGGTTGCACTTGGGGCAGTGGCTAAAAAGTTTCTTAATCTATTCGATATTAACATTTTCAGTCATGTTGTGGAACTTGGCGGGATTAAAATAGAGGTGAAGGATATTTCCCCTGAGGCTATCATGGAAAAGGCAGAGAGTTCTGAACTAAGGTGCATTGATGAACAGGCTGAGACACAGATGAGGAAGCTTATAGATGACGCTAAGAAAAAGGGAGATACAGTTGGAGGTGTTTTTGAGATTATTATCACAAATGCCCCTACCGGCCTTGGAAGCTATTCCCAATGGGATAAGCGTATGAATGCAAGGCTGGCATATTCTTTAATGAGTATACAGGCAATAAAGGGCGTAGAAGTAGGATTAGGGTTTGAGTCCGCAGAGCGATTTGGTTCAGCAGTGCACGATGCAATTTATTATGATGATGAGAATAAGAGATTCTACAGGAAGACAAACCGTGCAGGCGGTATTGAGGGGGGTATTACAAACGGAGAAAACATAATACTTCGTGCGGCTATGAAGCCGATTGCTACCCTATATTCCCCGCTTGAATCGGTTGATGTCAGGACAAAGAAACCCTTCAAGGCGTCCATTGAACGCTCAGATATATGCGCCGTGCCTGCTGCAAGCGTAGTGGGAGAAGCCATGGCTGCAATTGAGATGGCCAATGCCATGCTTGAGAAATTCGGGGGGGATTCTGTAGAGGAGTCGAAAAGGAATTATTTGGCGTATATGGAGTATGTAAAGGGAATTTGACATTACTTTCAGATGAACGGTCATCAGCCCTGATTCACAAAGGATAATGAAAATTCCCTCCCCTTCAAGGGGAGGGTCAGGGTGGGGATGGGGTTATCTTCGGATGAAAAACATAGCCTTAGTTGGTTTCATGGGCAGCGGTAAGACAGCAGTAGGAAAGGTCCTGGCTGAAAGGCTTGGATATAAATTTATTGATACAGATGAGATAATAGAACGAAGTGAAGGAAAGACCATATCTGCCCTCTTCAATGAAGAGGGAGAACAAAGATTCAGGGAGATTGAGGCAAGGATTGTAAGAGAACTGTTCGGCCTGAAAAGACATGTCATATCAACAGGCGGTGGAATAGTAACAAACAAAGAAAACATATCAAATTTGAAAAAAGGCGGCCTGATAGTTTGGCTTAAGGCCGCACCTGAAACAATATACAATAGAGTCAGTTCAAAAACCCACAGACCTTTATTAAATGTAGAAGACCCGCTTGAAACAATAAAAAAGCTGCTTACTTTTCGTGAACCATTCTATGCAGAGGCAGATGTATCTGTTGATACTGACGGGCTTGATGTGGAGAAGATAGTGGAGGTTATTATAAAGGCTTATGATAAGATGTCAGAAGTAAGAAGTCAGAAATAAGATATAAGAATTTTATTTTTTATTTTTAATATTTGATTTACAATATAGCTCATTCAATCTGGATGGGCTAATTTATTTTTTGGAGGCTTTTTATGAAGACGGTCAGGGTAATGCTTGGAGAGAGAAGTTATAATATACAAATTGGATTCAACATGATGGATACACTAAAGGATTATCTGGGTGAACTCCCTGTTGGTAAAAAGGCGGCCATAATTACCAATCCAAAGCTTAAAAAGATTTATGGAGAAGGTGTATATAATCAGTTTAAAGAGGCCGGCTTATCACCTCTTTTTATTGAACTGCCGGCAGGGGAACGATATAAAACTTTAAGGTCTGTATCTAAGATTTATGATGTCCTGATAAAGGAAAGGTTTGAGCGTAACTCGACGATTATTGCATTAGGCGGGGGAGTTACCGGAGATATTGCGGGGTTTGCCGCAGCCACTTATCTTCGTGGAATTCCATATATGCAGATACCCACATCCTTAGTCGCTCAGGTAGACAGCAGTGTAGGCGGGAAGACCGGCGTAGACCATGCACTGGGAAAAAACCTGATAGGCGCTTT
>JAHFER010000319.1 GCA_023248365.1 Nitrospirota bacterium | reverse complement strand
ATAAAGCTTATTACTACTGAAAAGGGTGAAATAAAGATAACGGTTATAAGAGAAATAATAAGCGGAATGGCGTATCGTCCGCTTGAGGCCAAAAAGAGGGTTGTAATAGTAGATGAGGCAGACAAGTTTAACCTTTCCTCTTCGAATGCCTTCCTGAAGACACTTGAAGAGCCGCCTTCAGACACAATAATAATCCTTGTAACAGCAAGTCCGGACATGCTCCCTGCAACAGTTTTATCACGCAGTCAAAAGATCTCATTCGGAAACATCCCCGAACAAATTATTGTCGAAATACTTGTAAATAAATTTGGAGCGTCTGCAGCAGATGCGGAATTTGCCTCCCGTCTTGCAAACGGAAGTATCAGCAGGGCAATATCTTTCTCAGGGGCAGAGGTACAGAAGGTCCGTGAAGATGTTATCAGAGTTCTTTCAGGAATAAACAGCAGCCCGGGTGCATTATTTGATTTGTCAGATAAATACTCAAAAGATGAAAATAATTTTTATGATGCATTGTACTGGATTTGCACATATTTCCGGGATGTAATGATATTGAAAAGCCGGTGCAATGCAAACCTTCTTATTAATAAGGACCAACAGGAAAATATATTAAAAACAAAAGAGCGGATGACCGCCGAGGGATTACTTTATATAATGGATTTCATCAAGTCTATATACAAAGGTCAGGAAAGAAATATGAACAAACAACTTGCACTGGATGCAGCAGGAACAAAAATATTGGAAGTAAACGGTTCCGCCATTTAAAATTCCCAATAAAGTTGCCTAAAAATTGCCCAAAAATGGGAGGATACATCATGGAAGTAGAGAAGGAAATAGAAAAGGAAGTGGAAAAGGAAGTGGAAAACGTAATAAGTCAGACTGAAGGCACAAGGATAGTCGGGATAAAGTTTAAAGACCAGGGGATGGTATACCACTATGACCCGCAGGGTTTTTTTGTGATGGCAGGTGAGTATGTTATAGTTCAGGCAGACAATGGAGAAGAAATCGGGCGGGTAGCATCACCGCCTCGATTTACCCTGAAGATATTAAATAACAAGCCGCTTAAAAAGGTATTGCGAATACCCACCCCTGAAGATATTGCAAGATTAGAAAAACATACAGAGTTAGAAAAGAGCGCTTATACATACTGCCTTGAGCGTATAAAAGAACGCAGACTTTCTATGAAGATGATTGATGTTGAGTATACCTTTGATGAGAGCAAGATGGTCTTTTACTTCTCTGCTGAGAATCGTGTGGACTTCAGGGAGCTGGTGAAAGACCTTGCATATAAATACAAGGCAAGGATAGAGTTAAAACAGGTCGGAATAAGAGACGGCGCAAGGATGATTGACGGACATGGGGCATGTGGAAGGCCATTGTGCTGTTCAACATTCTTAATGGAATTTGCGCCGGTATCTATCAGAATGGCAAGGGAGCAGGACATGATAATAAATCCTGCCAAAATATCCGGCATGTGCGGCAGACTTATGTGCTGTATTGCCTATGAGCATGGAAATGAAGACAGGAAAAAAAAGTAGATATATCACAACTCCAATATATTATGTAAATGATGTCCCTCACATAGGACATGCATATACAACTGTAGCCGCTGATGTCTATGCACGATACCAGCGCATGTGTGGTTATGATGTGATGTTTCTTACAGGAACTGACGAACACGGGCAGAAGGTACAGGAGGCCTCAGCAAGACAAAACAAAGACCCTAAAATTTATGTGGATGAAATGGTTGTGCGGTTTCAGGAACTCTGGAAGTTGTTAAATATCTCAAATGATGACTTTATAAGAACCACAGAAGAAAGGCACATAAAAATAGTTCAGGCTGCTTTAGATGACCTTTATAAAAAGGGGGATATATACCTCGATACTTATGAAGGTTGGTACTGCCTTCCTGATGAACGCTTCTGGATGGAAAAGGACCTGGAAGAAGGAAAATGCCCTGATTGCAAAAGACCGGTCGAACAAATTACAGAGAGCAACTATTTCTTCCGTATGAGTAAGCATCAGGACTGGCTTATAGAATATATCAACACCCATCCTGACTACATACAGCCCTCTGTCAGAAAGAATGAGGTATTGGGTTTCCTTCAGAAGAAACTTGGAGACCTCTGCATCTCAAGGCCAAAGTCGCGCCTTTCCTGGGGCATTCCATTACCATTTGATGATAACTATGTTACTTACGTGTGGTTTGATGCGCTGATGAATTATGTATCTGTACCCGGTTATCTTTCTGATATGGAGAGGTTCGGCAAATGGTGGCCCGCAGACTTTCATCTGATAGGTAAAGATATTCTTACAACACACTCTGTATACTGGTCAACCATGCTGCACGCTATGGGGATAGAACTTCCAAAGGCCATCTTCGCCCATGGATGGTGGACGGTTGATGGTGAGAAAATGTCAAAGAGCCGCGGTAATGTGGTTAGTCCGGTTGAAGTAATAAAAGAGTTCGGTGCTGACCCTTTCAGATATTTCCTGCTAAGAGAGGTGACATTCGGGCTTGACGGAGATTTTTCACGAGCTGCTATGGTTCGGAGGGTCAACAGCGACCTTGCAAATGACCTCGGTAATCTTTTGAGCAGGACAATCTCCATGATTGAAAGATATTTTTCAGGGATTGTACCAGTACCTTCTGAAATAGAAGGGGAGACTGATATAAAACTCAAAGAGCCTGTGGAAAATCTTTACGATAAGATAGAAAAGTTCATGGGAAGGCTTGAA
>JAHFER010000318.1 GCA_023248365.1 Nitrospirota bacterium | reverse complement strand
CCTGCGGTCGTGAATGGCGGGGTCAATTAACTTTGCACGGGTATCAGCTTCGTTTAAAGACATGAGAGGATAATACAATAAAAGGTAACGGAATTCAATCTGAACCAACAGACTATATATCTCTCAAATTAGCTGTTTCCATCCACTGAGATTGAAATAGCCAACGCAAAAAATCCGCGCGGACAGACCCTAAGTCATTACTCCGTTAATCCATGAACTATGGCAGAGTTCCCATTTACACATAAACTTCGTCTGTCACATGGTATTTTTATAAAAAAATATGTTATTCTGTTTTTCAAAGGAGAATCTATGCTGAATGAAAAGAAATGGGCAATAATTGGCATTGGGAATATAGGAAAATTATTATGTAAACGACTTCTCTCGGCAGGTGTCCGTCCGGACCATTTAGTCATCTATGATTCTGATCCCTTGAGAATTGACTTATTAGTTAAAGAATCCGGTGTACGCGCCTTACCTTTAACTGAGGAAGCATTTCGATACGTTGACATCATACTGATTACAACACCACCTAAAGCAGTGAAAAGTTTACTTTCACTAATATCAGGATGGCTGCATCCTCATCATGTAATAATTTCCTTTGCCAATGCAGTTTCTATAAAAAAGCTCGAAGCATTGACACCCCCTGGTGTTGCTGTTGTAAGGGTTGTACCAAATGTCCCTTCCCTGATCGGGGAGGGACTCAACCCTGTGGTCTATGGAAATAGCATCACGAATGAGTCTAAGGCATTGGTGGAAGAGCTGCTCGGGATTCTCGGTAAGACCATTTCTGTGCGTGATAATCAGATGAACTGGTTTGTAGGACTGACTGGTGCATCCATGCGTTCTGTATTGCCTGTGCTGGAAGGCCTTATAAAAGCCGGTACTGAGGCTGGCCTTACACCTGAGCAGGCAAGAGAGGCAGCAGCCCGGGTAATGATTGGAACCGCAGACCTTGTATTGCAAACAGATCTGACATTTGACGAAATTAAGGCAATGACCCTATTAGTAACAGTTGATGAAACTATGCTAACTGATATGATATTCAATGCCGCACGGACAGCAAAAGAAAAGATGGATATTATACAGAGCGAGGAGGAGGATAATGGATGAGAAACATAACGGGCATTCATGTAAGAAACTAATAGTTATGCTTCTCATATTTCTTGCAGGTATTATGGCAACATCAGCGCTTGCAGGTTTACCGGAACCTGATGCAGTAATGAAGACATATAAGAAAGCAGAAAAAACCTGTAAACAGATGGAGCAAGACCATGCGAATATGAAAGGAGAGCATGAATTGATGTTCAAGGCATGGAAAGAGAAGTCTGCCCCTTTGCTGACAGAAGACGAAGAGGTGATTGAAGAGTGTAAGACTTCCCTTGCAGCTCTTAAAGAGATATCAGAAAAATTAGATAAGACCGTCGTTAGTGATTATGAGAAAATACAGGGTGTCATGGAAAAGATTACCATCCGGCATAAAGCATTAAGGCAAAACCATGAACAACTCTTTCATGAGATGATGGGACATTAATATAAAATCATGTGGTAATAAGTCAGCACAGTACAGTAGCTATGGGCAATCCAGCCGTATGAGATGTTCCAGCACCAACTTTTGTTGGAATGACAGAAAACATCATTCCAACACTTTTACAAGGCCATCATTTTTATTTCAAATAAAAGATTAAAGTATGATTAAAATCATGGTTAGGAGATATATATAGGCATAAGATCGTATTATCTCCTAATGTGAGGAGTGGGAGAGAGATATCCGGTACCTTTAGGAGGCCAATTTTTTATGTATGCCACGCTCTTGAAATACGGTGAAAAGGCATTTCGCAGGGTTGTTTATCTTGCTGATAAAGTCTTTACTCCTAAATACAATCCATTCTATTACCTCGGAGCAATTGCAATCTCCTTCCTAACACTGATTTTCATAAGCGGCGTATATCTGTTTATCTTTTATAAGATCGCCTCCCCCTATGAATCCGTAAAATATATTACAGAAGGCCAGTGGCACATTGGAGCGGTTATGCGCAGCATCCACCGGTATGCCTCAGCCGGTCTGGTTGTGACAGCCATTATACACCTGCTGCATGTCTTTTTTACGGACAGGTATCGTCACTGGGCCAGGATTGCCTGGATTTCAGGAATTGCCATCCTTTCTGCTATATGGTTTACAGGGGTTATTGGTTACTGGATGGTTTGGGATGAGCGGGCGCAGATGATTGCCCAGTTTACAACCGAATATCTCGATCATCTTCCCATATTTAAGGGAATGCTATCTTTGTCATTTGCAAGAGATCAGCTCGTTACAGGCATGTTTTTCTTCATAGCGCTTCTTGTACATGTCTTTGTTCCTCTGTTTTTATTTTTCCTTTTGTGGATTCATGTGATGAGGGTTTCAAAACCGGTTTTAAGCCCTCCAAGAAAGATGGCATATGCAATTGCAGGGCTTATCCTGCTCCTCTCCATTGTAAAGCCTGTTGTCAATCTAATGCCTGCAAATTCGAGAAAGATTATAGCGATAACAGGTATAGACTGGTTCTACCTGTTTTTCTTTCCTCTTATAAATTCTTTACAAGTATGGGTAACCTGGGTTGGTATTGTTTTATCAATTGCGTTACTGGCGGCGATCCCATGGCTTATTAGGAGAAAAAGGGCATCTGCGGCTGTTATTGTTCAGGACAAATGCACGGGATGTTCCCTATGTTTTAAAGACTGTCCTTATGATGCAATAC
>JAHFER010000317.1 GCA_023248365.1 Nitrospirota bacterium | reverse complement strand
GGCCTCTGATATGCCAACGTGCAAAGGGTAATCATACCTTTCAGAAAAAAGCCTGTATGCCTTTAATGTCGTGGGAATATTAGACGCCTTAAGAGATACCTTTATATCATAGAAGCCGTATCTTTCCAATATATTTATATGCCGGACTGCGGATTCCACCATTGCCTCTGGTGCAGGGTGTCCGTATTTCGTCAGAAGGTCTTCTTCGAGAGAACCGGCGTTAACTCCAATCCTGATAGGAATTCCCTTCTCTTTTGCAGATTTAACAACCTGCTCTATCCTGCCCTCATCTCCTATATTGCCGGGATTCAAACGCAGACCATCAACACCCTTTTCAATAGCTGTAAGGGCAAGCCTGTAGTCAAAATGAATATCAGCAATAAGCGGGATTTTTATGGCAAACTTTATCTTATCGAGGACAACAGCGGCATTTTTATCAGGCACAGCAACGCGTACGATCTCACATCCCGCATCTTCAAGCCTCTTTATCTGGGCAACAGTGGCATCAACATCAGCAGTATCCGTATTGGTCATTGACTGAACAACCACCGGCGCATCCCCGCCAATCAGAACATTCCCAACCTTTATCTGCCTTGTCTTTCTGCGGGTTATCATATTGATAATTAAGATATAATAAAAGGATAGAAGCGGTCAAGTAATACTACACATCCCACGGATAAACATAAGAACTATTCTTTGGAGTTCCGTTTAATGCAACTACTTTGTAATTATCTGTGCCGTAATGTTTATTGAAATACTGTATAGCATAGGGATTAAACTGCTCAAAGCTGAGTTTTACCTCGACAGGCAGCAGTGTATTTCTAATCCTGAGGATAAAGTCTATCTCTTTTTTATCCTTTGTACGCCAATATAAAACAGAATCCCCTGGATATTTTTTTATCAGTTCGGCAAAAACCCCGGTTTCAAATACATTGCCGATAATCTCTTTCTGTAAACCTTTTAACCACAGCATCTGCATAAGTCCTGTGTCATAAAAATATATCTTAGGCAGTTTAAAAAGCTCTGAGCGGATATTGCGGCTGAATGGTCTTACTAATTTGATGATATAAGTATTCTCCATTATGAAAAGGTATTTTTCTATGGTCTGTTTGGCTATTCTTGTTGTATTCGACAACTCTGTGATATTCACCTGTTGCCCGCTCTGTGAAGCAAGGGCTTCGAGAAGCTTGTTGAATTTATCTATGTCTTTCACATCAGCCAGATCCCTTATGTCTTTCTTCACATAGGTGTCAATAATCTGCTGGAGGTACTTCTCTTTCATGTCAATATCAGGTGTCAGGACTATCTTTGGATATCCGCCATACAAAACATATTCTTTAAAGAGGGCTTTGAGTTCCCCTATCTTCTTCTGAGTGTAGACTTTTCCTTCTTCAAAGTGGTATTGCCTGAACAGCAAAGACTCTCTGAAAGAGAGGTTAAATACCTCAAAATTTACTGTCCTGCCGGCAAGGGAATCCCTGAATTTTGATTTTATGGCGAAACTTGAGGACCCTGAGACAATAAGTTTTATAGCTTTGTGATGGTCTGCAACTAATTTCAAAAAGGATGAGGGATTTGCAAGATATTGGATTTCATCTATAAATATAAAGGACTTTTTCTTATAAAGAGGCGCCTTGCCCTCTTCTCTGAGATGGTTTATGAAGTCCCCCACACCTGCATCAATGATACTTACAAAGCGGGAGTCTTCAAGATCAATAAAGTAGGTATTTTCCCCTTCCCTGTTTAACTGATCTTCAAGGTAGTGGAGAATAGATGTTTTCCCAACCTGGCGGGCGCCGTGTAAAACTATGATGTCATCTGAGTGCAGATATTTTTGTATTGCCTCAATAATATCCCTTTTCAGTATCGTTGCACCGTAGATCATAAGCGACTTATACTTTACTTTATATCGAACTTAAAGTAAAGTATAATTTCATTCAGGTCAATCAACCGCTTTCTTTATATTCAGCGTTTTAATCATCGTACACCATGATAATGACATTTTTAGTCCAGCTAATTTCTCCAACCAATGGTTGGAGTTTTGGATTGTCCTTGTATGATGAGTAGAACTGTCGCATATTCCATAGATTTTGGACGGAAAACCCTGTATCCACGGGAACTCTTTTTGCAGGTCTTTTGCCAGTGTCTCCACAATTGCCTTGCCCCAGCCAAGCTTACCCTGCTTTGCCACTATTGATCTGCCTATATCCCAATACAAGTTTATAAGCTCTTTGTTTACAGCTTTGAGTGCATCATATTGGGCTTTATATATGCGTTCTTTGATTTCTTTTAAAAATGTTTTATATGCGGCGGTTACTATGGCTGACATTTTATTTACTCCCTTCGATTATTATAATCTCCAGCCCGTTGTCCTCATAAAATGTGCCTGTCCCTTCTTATTCATAAATAATTATCTTTACTGCCGTAATCAAATAACAGTCAAATAAGCAGTTGGCAGGTCAGCAAACAATTTCTTTTAAATTTCCAGCAGTTCCGACTCCCTTCTTTCAACGGCCATGTATATTTGGGTGCATCCAGTCAAATAACAGTCAAATAGACTTTTAGGCCCAAAATGGCAAATATCTTGCGTGCCGCCTTGAATCACTTTCAGGGTCTATAGGTTTAATTAGATCCTCTGCGAGGGTATCCCTGATTATACGGGAAACCATGGACCTATTAGCGGCATTGATTCCAAATCGTTCCCGCAGGGATGTATTTGTTAAAAAATCATGGTTGACCC
>JAHFER010000316.1 GCA_023248365.1 Nitrospirota bacterium | reverse complement strand
TATCTTTTGCAGGCACTCCGTAGTTATCCATAATATCTCTTTTTATAAACTCTGAAGGGGCAATAATCTTTTTATAGGCATGGCGGGTAAATATAAACCAGTCAAAAAATCTGACAGTCCAGTGAAGAGGATTAGTAAGGATAGAAATCTTTTTCAGGAATGAAAGATGCCTCATCCTGATTTTTAGCCATGTACGGTGTACCCCGTCTGATGCCCTGAAAATATCCTGATGAAATATCCTCTCATTGCTGATAATCACATCCACATCAGACCTTCTCAACATCCACCATGATGCAAAAGCAAAACTCCATATCTTAAAAACAGAGAGTCCGCCTATCATCGGGACATGATGAAACACCATGCCTCCAGCCTGAGATCCAGGCCATTTGTTTGCAAAGATATGGATCTCATGTCCCTCTTTTACAAGACTGTTTGATAATAAATTGAGATAACGCTCTGCACCGCCAAAGGGGTTATATTTTTTCCTGACTATGGCAATCTTCATTCCTTTTTTTTACTTCCTTTTAGCGGCCTTTCTGCTCTTCAGTTTTATGTCATGCTTCATAATACTGCCTGTCTTTCTGACTACATCACGTATCAATGAAATATTATGTCTTATATTTTCCTTAGAACCCATGTAATGAATCAAGAACCTCAAACGGTCTGTCCTGGTAATCACGTCAGAAGGAGCTGAGAAATGTAATGCAGCAAGATCTTTCACAATCCACCTCCTCCTGAAAAAACGCCTGTGGTCTACACGCTGAAGATCAAGCACCTTTAATTGCCTCTTACCATCCTTCTCAATTTTAATAAATATATGACAGCAGTAAAAATCCCTGTGATTGAACCCGGCGCCATGCATTGTACGTGCAATTTCCGCAACCTCTTTAACCAATGCCCTTTTGGTAGTAACCTTCTCTTTGGACATAGGCGGTATAAATTGAGTTTTCAGATACATCTCAAGTGACTGATAGCCGTGCAATTCTTCTGTTATCAAAAAGGACTCTTGATGAAACAATGAAACATTTTCACCCGCTGCCACAGCGGTAAGTGTAGGAATACCCTTTTCATGAAATGCATGGATTACCTCCCATTCTTTTCTCCCCCAGGATTTTGAAAATCCGGATAGATAGGCCCGTAAGGAATCCAATGGACTGACATTACCCTTATGCCTTTTCATGAAGAAAGTCTTTTTGCCATTTTCAGATGGGCATTCAATCTTTCGGATAGTTCTTGATGGAAGGCGTTTAAGAACCTTCCCGCCATCAAATAACATGAAATCTGAAAACTTCTGTAAGCCGTTTTGTTCTAATAGTTTTTTATAGGGTTCTGCAATTGACAACCACATTATTTGATCTTCATTTGATCTTTTGGGCAAGTATAACCCATTTGTCAGAAAAGAGGGGAAAGGTAGGAAATATCTTTACAAGCTGAAGCCCTGCCTTCTGGAAATCTTCTGTAATATCCTGAGTTGAAACTCGGTTATATTGCTTGTTAGCCAACCCAAGTTTTCCCTTTAGCCGGTTCAATCTGTATTTCATGGTATATTTATGACGGTAATCTACAATCACCCACCTGCGGCTGATTCGTGCCATCTCCTTCAGCGCCCTCCTCCGGACATCTGCGGGAAGATGGAATAAGAAACGTATACTGAATATACTGTCAAATGAGCAGTCAGCAAAAGGCAGTTTTTCAGCATCACATCTGACAAAGCCATTTGAGAGAGAGGAATCCCTTACCTTAACCCGCGCCACCTGCATCATCTCATGAGAGAGGTCCGAACCAGTAACCTGAATATTTTTTGAAAATAGGAGAGGAATTATCCTGCCTGTCCCGCATGGTATATCTATGGCATTATGTATTGCATAGCCCATTGAAGAAGCAAATGCTATTGCCTTGCTGATAGCGAGTAATTTTCTCTTGTTGCTCCATCTGCGGCTTGAACTGGACCAGCGGAAGGAATCGTAATCTTTGGCAACCTTGTCTGCCTGATAATGTGCCTTCTTCCTGTCGTATTCTCCGGCTTCAGATGTTATAGGTATGTGTTGTGTTTTCATTTAACTATTGTTCTTCCGGCTTTTCTACCTCAAAAACCTCCCACAGTGGGACTTCCATCTTTTCAAGAGAGGCAAGACGAAGCACCTCTGTACTGCCGAGGATAAAAGGACCTTTGAACCTGCCTGAGATCAGGCAATTCTTCTCTACAATCATCCCCTCAGGGTCAATTACAATATATTCCCTTACCTGAAATTTTTCATAAAGCGCCTTCTTCTCCCTCTTATCTTTAAGTGATGTTGCCGGAGATAAGACCTCTATTATCAGGTCCGGTGCGCCGCATATTTTTTCTTTTATCTTTTTATCATCACACACTACCAGAACATCAGGCTGTACAAAATTGTAATCATCAAAACATACATCAAGAGGAGCAATAAAAACCTTGCATGGATTGCCCTTCAATTTATCTTTTAATATCGAATAAAAGTTACCTGCAATAACCTGATGTCTGGATGTCGGTGATGGCGACATATCATACGCCACCCCATCAATCACCTCCCACCTCTCATCATCAGGCCATGAAAGATAGTCCTGCCATGTAATTCTCTTATTAAATTTTTTCTTTAAAAGGCTCATATAAAAATCCTCTAATCCTTGACCATTATCCGTACACCGTCATTCCCGTGTAAACGGGAATCCAGAATGCCGCCTATGCTCTGGATTCCCACTTTCGTGGGAATGACATTTC
>JAHFER010000315.1 GCA_023248365.1 Nitrospirota bacterium | reverse complement strand
ATGCAGAGTGTTTCTCAATGGAGGATGGCCAGTTAAAATACATTTCAGAATTTATATCAGTGAATAAGAACCACATACACCTTGTATTCCCCTTTAAAGGAAAGTAAAAGTGATTATTGGTGTACCAAAGGAGATTAAAGATAATGAATACAGGGTTTCTATCCTCCCCTCTGGTGTAAAAATTCTGACAGGCAATGGACATGCTGTTCTTGTTGAGAGCAGGGCTGGTATTGGAAGCGGCATTTCTGATGAAGATTATAAGTCTGTTGGCGCTGAGATTATAAAATCAGCAGAAGATGTTTTTGCGAGATCAGATATTATTGCAAAGGTCAAGGAGCCGCTGCCGCAGGAATATCCTTTCTTTCGGGCAGATCATGTGCTTTTCACATTTCTCCATCTTGCATCAAACAGGGTTCTTACCGATGTACTCATAAAAAAGGGTATTGTAGCTATAGCTTATGAGTCTGTACAGCTCGATGATGGGACTCTGCCTCTCCTCGTGCCTATGAGTGAGATTGCAGGTCGTATGGCTCCAATAGTAGCCACATATTTTCTACAGGAAGGTCAGGGCGGCTCAGGCGTGCTAATCAGTGGTATACCCGGTGTATCACCAGGAAAAGTTACAATACTCGGGGCAGGCACTGTTGGCCAGAATGCGGCAAGGATCGCCATTGGAATGGGGGCCAACGTTGTAATGCTTGATAGAAATATTAAACTTCTTAAGCATATTGATGAGATATATTGCGGCAGGATAACCACGATCGCATCTAATGAGCATAGCATCAGGGAAGAGCTGTTATCTTCTGACATTATTATTGGCGCAGTCCTGATACCTGGGGCAAAAGCCCCCTTTCTTGTCAGAAAGGAATTACTTTCCTGTATGAGGAAGGGGTCAGTAATAGTTGATGTATCAATTGATCAGGGTGGATGTATCGAGACCTCAAGGCCTACTTCACATTCAAATCCGGTTTTTACTGTAGATGGTGTTATACATTACTGTGTAGTAAACATGCCAGGTGCATTTCCACGGACATCGACACATGCCCTTTGCAATGTAACTATACCGTACCTGTCAGAACTTGCTAATCTTGGCTGGCAAAGGGCAGTAAGGGAGGACAGGGCTCTTCTAAAAGGACTGAATATTGCACAGGGGAGATTAACTAATCATGCGGTTGCTGAGACATTTGGCTATAAATATGAACCTTTTGCTTAAGTTGACAATATGATAGTGCTATTCTATGATAACAAGGCATGAATTTCCTGTTTAGTACTCGGGGCGTAGCGCAGCCTGGTAGCGCACATCGTTCGGGACGATGGTGTCGGAGGTTCAAATCCTCTCGCCCCGACCAGAGAACCGGAAGGAAAGTATGATGGGCAGAAAAAAAGACAAAAGCGTTAAAGATACAACTAATGCATCTGAAGGAGCAGAGAAAGAGGAGAATGAAGAGGGTGAGTCTGAAGCAGGAGAGGAATCAGAAGATGTCAATGTTGAGGAATTTTCAGATGAGAGCAAAGATGTAATTGCAGAGGGTGAAGAAGATAAAGAGGAAGAGAAAGAGCCTACTGTAGAGTTAGATGTTATCAGGTCATATCTGCATGAGATAAGTCACGCCTCGTTATTAACCTTTCAGGATGAGCAAAGACTTGCTGAAAAGATAGGTCACGGGGATGAAGAGGCCCGGAAGCAAATGATTGAGGCAAATCTAAGGCTTGTGGTCAATATCGGAAAAAGATATCTGAACAGAGGGCTCCCCTTAGCTGATATTATCGAAGAGGGTAATATTGGACTCATGAAGGCAGTTGAGAGATATGATTATACAAAGGGTTTCAGATTCAGTACTTATGCATCCTGGTGGATAAGACAGTCCATCGAGAGGGCTATAATCAATCAGACCAAGACAATAAGACTCCCTGTACATGTAGCAGAACATATTAATAAATACCTGTCAACAGTTGAGATTCTTATACAGGAATTAGGGCGTGAGCCTGCTGTTAAGGAGATTGCAAAAAGGCTGAATGTGGCTTCTGACGAAGTAGAGGATCTAAGGCAGCTTATCAGAAAGACATATTCTCTTGAGTCTCCTGTAGGTGACAGGGAAGAGAGTTATCTCAGGGATATTATCGCAGACAATACAATAAGTTCCCCTGCAACTATTGCAGAGGGGATAAGTATGCGTGAAGAAATAAACAAGTGGCTTGCAGAGCTCAAAGACAAGGAAAAAGAGGTTATATGTCTCAGATTTGGCTTAGAGGGGCAGGAACCAAAGACACTTGAAGAGATAGGGCAGAGTTTTGGTCTTACAAGAGAGAGGATAAGGCAGATAGAGGCAGTCTCCCTTAACAAGCTGAGGAATATAATAACGAGAAGAGAGATTAAGAAGGAAGAAGTGTTGTAATGTCATTCCCGCGAAAGCGGGAATCCAGAACAATTGCAGTGGTCTGGATTCCCATGTCTGTGGGAATGACTTAGAAAATATTGAATAATAATGGAGGGGTAAGGAAATGGATTTTAAGGCTAAGATAAGGGAGATACCGGATTTTCCTAAGGAGGGGATACTTTTTTATGATGTAACTACCCTCTTAAAGGATGGAGATGCATTTAAGCGGATAGTTGATAAGATGGGGAGTTTCTATGAAGGAGAAGGTATACAGAAGGTAGTGGCCATGGAATCGAGGGGGTTTATCCTGGGGGCGCCGGTTGCATACCGGCTTGGTGCAGGGTTTGTCCCGGTCAGGAAACCAGG
>JAHFER010000314.1 GCA_023248365.1 Nitrospirota bacterium | reverse complement strand
AGAGATCAGGCTAATGCAGATCTCCTTATGACAGGCCTGTTTCGCAGGGATGGAGATGTCCTGAGAGTAAATGCCACTATAAAAGATAATAAGGCAGGTACCATTATTTCAGCAGGAAAGGTATTAATCTCTGCCAGGGAGATTTATGCAAAAGACCTTATGCCAACAGTAGCCCCTTTTTCTTCAGAATCCGCTTCATTCCACCCTTTACGACCGGAGTTAGATATTCCCCCTCCCTTGACGGGAGGGGGGCAGGGGGAGGGTGAGGTTCCTGTGTCCTATAACATTGCAGTCGAACAAATCTTAACATCCGAGAACAGCTCTTCTCCCTTTAACATAAAGGTCTGGACTGATAATAATCAATTCAGAATTGGTGAGCCTGTCGTGTTCTATTTCAAATCTGACAGAGACTGTTACATTACCCTTCTTGATCAGGGTACAAGCGGCGCTCTGCGGGTCATTTTTCCCAACCCATATCAGAAAGACAATCTTATTCAGGCCGGAAAGACTTATGCTGTTCCTGACAAGTCTGCCGGATATGCTATAAAGGTGGATGGGCCTCCTGGTATAGAACGGGTGAAGATAATTGCATCACTTGATAACAGGCCAGAGGATAAGGATAATGAACGTGTTCGTGACCTCTCCATCTCCCTGAATAAACTTGATGCCCAGCAGTGGGCAGAGGGCTATCATGAGATTACCATACTAACATCAGAAGGCGCTGAAACGTGGCGGCCACGGAAGCTCATTACCAAATAAAGATAGGAGTTGAAAATGCGGTATAAAGAACCTATGGTTATTGAGGTTCATGCAAAAGTCGTCATTCCCGTGAAAACGGGAATCCAGAGGTTTTACAACATATTGAACAAACTGGATTCCCACTTTCGTGGGAATGACGAAATCGGCTTACGTAAGACTTTTGCAAGAGCCTCTATTGTTATCCTTCTCAGTCTTTTATTTGCTTTCGGCTGTAGTTCAACACAGTCTGTTAAAACCGGCACAGATAATAGTCTGGAGAATATTGGGATGGTGCAGGATGCAATTACTAAGTTGATCCAGCCTGCCTCAGCCTTTCACATAGATGTACCTGTATACGCTGTGTCATTAAGTCCTGACGGCCGCTTCCTTGCCCTCGGCAGTACAAAGAAAATAATTCTCAGGGACGTTGTAAAGAAAAATGAGATGAAGACACTTGAAAGCAATGAACGGGATATTCTCTCACTCAGTTTCAGCCCGGATGGACGGACGCTCGCCGCAGGGAGTTATAAGAACATAGAGTTGTGGGATATTGTCAGCGGACAGCGTATAACTACTCTTGCAGGACATTCAGATTATGTTACTGCACTTACCTTTTCCACTGACAGCCGGCAGTTAGTTTCAGGTTCACGTGGCACTGATAATACAATCCAGCTCTGGGATGTTTCCACCGGCAAGTTGAAGAGACGACTGACTTATCCATCTGCACATGCAGGCATGATTAAGGCGCTTGCCTTTAGTCCTGATAACCGGTGCGTTGGCTCTGTAGGACTGGACAGGGTGGTCAGGTTATGGGACTTACGGGATGACACAAATTCTGATACACCTCAAAAGATTCAAACAGACCAGTATGCTGTTCCGGTTATAATGGCTTTCAGTCCTGATAAACATACCATTGCGATTGGTACATCAGAGGGAAAGGTAATCCTCTATGATGTCATTGAAAATAAAATCCTCAGGAGTTTAAATGCCCATCAGGGAGCGGTGTCTTCCGTGTTATTCTCAGGTGATGGGAAGGTTATATATTCTGCAGGACATGACAAGGTTGTACGCCGCCTTGATATAGAGACAGGGCAGGTTCTTGATGCCAGGGCTTTAAACTATGACTTCCCATCTTCCCCATCATTATTGATGGCAGTGAACGGGTCACAGGCGGCGGTAATTGGTTCTGATATGGCCGCAGTCTTTTTGAGGGAAGAAAACTCCGGAATCCGCCCTGTGATAGCCATTGTTTCTCCTGTAAATCAGCAGGTGCTGGATAAACCTGAAATCCGGCTGTCAGGAAAGGTAGTGGATGATCGGGGCATAGCAGAGGTTAAGATAGAGGTTAATGGCGTCCCCTTTAAGACAGGCAGTGGAATAAAGACCCGTGACCTCAGAATCGAAGGGACAGGGGGCAGTCCCGTAGGTCTTTTCAGAGAAGGCAGAGAGGTAATCTTAAATGAACAGATTCACCTCAACGCCGGCGAAAACAGTATCAGAGTAACGGCTATTGATGTGAGCGGCCTGTCACAGACAGAGACCATCAGGGTTACTTATGTACCGGAGCAGGGAGAGGTATGGGCCGCAGTAATCGGAATCAGTAAATATCAGCGTGTGGAAGGTTTAAGATATGCAGACAGGGATGCAGAGGCTTTTTATGATTACCTTGTAAATGACAACAATATTCCTAAAGATCATGTAATCCTGCTTATGAATGAAGACGCCACGCTCCAGAAAATAAAGGATGTGCTTGGTGTTGATATTAAGCAGAGGGCGCGAAAAGAGGACACTGTTATTATTTATTATGCAGGTCATGGAGCGCCGGAGCCGGACCGGAATAGCCCTGATGATGATAAACTTGAGAAATACCTCCTCCCTTATGATGCTGATCCAAAACGGCTTTACTCCACCGCCCTTCCCATGGAAGAAATATCAAAGATATTCTCCCGCCTGTCAGCAGAACGAATTGTACTCCTTCAGGATACCTGTTACTCAGGGAGCAGCGGT
>JAHFER010000037.1 GCA_023248365.1 Nitrospirota bacterium | reverse complement strand
ATGGCGGATCCCCGATAGGAGTCAATGCCCCGCCAATGTTGCTGACAAGAAAGATAAAGAAAACTACCTGATAGCCCTTTGCCCTGTATCTGTTAATTCTAAGAAACGGCCTGATAAGGAGCATTGATGCGCCTGTTGTACCAAAAAGATTTGCAATAACAGCGCCGATAAAAAGTATTACAGAATTCAGAAGCGGGGTCGCCTCCTTCTCCATCTTTACGAAAATACCGCCTGAAATAACGAATAAGGAGCCTATTAAGGCTATGAAACTATAATACTCAATCGCAGTATGTATTAATTTATGCAAGCCATAAGAAGAGTTTCCAGTTATGTCTCCAAAACCGTTGCCTGCCCTGACATGAAAAAGATAATATATGACGATAATCAGACCAAGACCGAAAGATATGTAATGATAGTATTGCTCCCAGTGACGTTTGCTTATAAAAGGGAGAAGTGCAATAGAAAGCAGCAAGAGCACAAAAGGTATGACTGCCAATGGGCTGAAGTGTGTCATCTTATGAAGCTCAAAGCCCGCCGCATAGACAGGGCTGCAGAAAAGACCGCAGACCAGAATTAAATATGTAATTACCTTACTGATAAACCTCATAGCCTTTATTCCTTTTTTATAAGAGTCTTTTGTTGTACAGTTTTAACCCTTAATTGTCAATCCCTGAAGAAATAAAAAAATCAGCTATTGAAATTCATAGATCATATTTGATATGATGTTGAAATCAGAAATGGTCCCATCGTCTAGAGGCCTAGGACGCCGCCCTCTCACGGCGGCAACACGGGTTCGAATCCCGTTGGGACTACCAATTTTGGGGGCTTGTTTATTCAAAAAGATCTGAATGACTGCCGGTTCTCTCAAAGATAATTGTCTTTTCTTTTGCATCAATATTGTATATCAATAACCAGTCAGGTGTTATATGGCATTCTCTCCGGTCTTTATAATTGCCTTGTAACTTATGATCCTTATAAGATAAGTCTAACTGTTTTTCCTCAATCAGGGTCTTTATTACCGTCTTTAATTTCTCAATATCCCTGCTGCCTGATTTCTTAACTTTTTTTATATCCTTCTTAAGCTGTTTTGTGTAGGATGGTTTTAACATTAAATCCCGAGTTTTTTAAACATATCTCCAGCATCATCACATTTCACAAGCTCTTTACCGTCATCAGTTCTTTTTAAGGTCGCCCTGGTTGTCTTATTTGGTATCTCTACCTTAAAGGGTAAACCTTTATGTAATTTAATTTGAGTAAGAAACAGTGTTATAGCTTCAGTTGTGGATAACCCTAACCGTTTAAGTATCCGTTCACTCTCTGATTTTAAATCAGGCGCTATCCGTGCTCTTATCATTGCCGTTTTTGTCATTCTACCCCCTTTATTATGTTTAACAATTTTTATTATAACACAAATGGGATACACCGTAAATATTAAGTCTTAAGGTTAGATTGTTCAACTATAATCAAGATCATTCATCAATACCATTCCTTGTTGACAGAAAAATTTCATACTGCTATTATGCCATCCGAAAAATAAATACCTATTCTTCTAATGCGCGACGCATTCGATATAATAATTCAGCATCACTTAGCAGGGATGAATCTGTTATGAACAACCAAACCGCCTTAACTGCAAGATATATTGATCTGTTAAAGAAATCACTACTTAATGACCTGTATATTGAAAATGAAGCAAAGCTAATTTACACAATAAATGCTATTGCCACTGGCAGCCAGGTTGAATTAAGTGGGATTTTTAACATACATAAAGACATCAATCTCATTCAACTCCTGAGAAACATAAAAGATACCGGTGATTCGATAATATTTCCCACCAATATTACAGGGGTCGAACTGAGGAACCTTGCAGAGCTTTCTCATACCATGATTGGACGAAAACGGCTTGAAAACATACAGTACTGTGTTGAGAGAGTCATTAGCGATAATGTTCCTGGTGATTTTATTGAAACAGGTGTCTGGAGAGGGGGCGCAACAATATTTATGAGGGGAATTCTTGCAGCTTATGATATTAATGACCGCCGCGTTTTCGTAGCTGATTCTTTCGAGGGCGTACCTCCACCTTCACATAAGGAAGATGAAGGATTTGACTTAAGCGCATCTGTGTACCCCATATTGGCCGTCAGCATGGATGAGGTCAGGGATCTTTTTTCGCGCTATGGTTTGCTGGATGATAACGTCGTATTTATAAAAGGATGGTTCAAAGATACCTTACCGAAGGCGCCAATTGAGAGGCTCTCAATCCTAAGGCTGGATGGAGATCTCTATGAGTCAACTATGGACACTTTAAATCCATTGTACGACAAGGTTGTTCAGGGGGGGTTCATTATTGTTGATGACTATGAGTCGTGTCAGCCGTGCAAGAACGCTATAAATGAATTCAGAAGGAGCAGGGGTATTACAGAAGAATTATTAAAGATTGATGCGCAGAGTGTTTGTTGGAGGAAAGGCTAGCGTTTTTTGCCGTAGGAGGCTGTAAAACACCGACTCAGTTTCTTTCACAGTTTTCTCAATAGGAAACATCTTTTTCGCCTTTTCCCTGCCCTTTAGAATAAACGCATCCCGTGTAGTTTTATTTTCCATTATTTTGCGTATCTTGTCGGCAAGGTCGTTGCTGTCATATTGTTTGAATAAAAAGCCATCTACACCGTCTGTTATTATCTCACTAATTCCTCCGCTATTTGTACCAATACACGGGGTGCCCGCTGCCATGGATTCTATAAGTACAAGCCCCAATGCCTCTTTAGATGATGGTAAAATAGTCAGGTCTATAATCTTATAAAATGGGGCTATATCTTTCTGGAAACCGCAGCAGATGATTTTATTCGCATCAAAACCATTATGTTCAGCAAGTATTTTTAAGTTTCTTATATTTCTCTCTCCAGCAGGGCCTAATAGAAGAAGGTTAAAATCTGCATTTATGCCTCCAAGTGCCCTGAAAAGCACCTCGAACCCCTTCTGTGTTGTATTCTCAGGATTGAAGTTTTTACCGATATCAAATCTTGCAATCATACCTATATTAAACGCCTCATTTTTTATATATAGTTGTCTCATCTGCTCAATCTTATCCTGAGGAACATTCTCAAATTTCTCAGTATCCACGCCGCCGTATATTGTAACTGCTTTTCCGGGAAATATGCCGCTATATATAAGGCTTTTTCTTACTGCGTTGCTTACAGCTATGTTTAAATCTACTAAGAAGTTATTATAAAATTCCTCGATAAAGGGTATTGAGCTTGCTATACAATGTCTGGTAGATACAATCTTTGCCCTGAGGCCGAAGAAACGAGCCGGAAGCAGCAGATGCCTGCTGCGTGAATGGTGAGTATTTAAGACATCAACATTGTTATCATTGCAGAATTTTATCAGGTTACGCAATACAGTCATTTTTCCAGTACCTGAAGGAAAAAGATCGTATATTTCAAGCCCTGCCCCTATCACCTCTTCCATGAGAGAAAAGTTTGACGGACAAGCCCAGATCACCCTGTGTCCACGCCGTTTTAGCCCCTTGCAAATATCCAGGGAAAGCTTGGCCGCCCCTCCTTCTCCGGCGCCGGATATGAGATTCATTATGGTAAGATATTTATTTTCCATACATCTTTTTATAGAGCGCTGAATATTCCTTAATAGAATACCTGATAAAACCTTCAGCGTATTGGCCCTTGCCGGAAGTCACCCCCCTGTATCTATTTAGCGAAACCGCTGCATCTAACCAATTATTGGAGGTCAACTGGCTTTTAAAACATGAGATAGCCTCTTTCTTTTTTTCAATAGTATCTGATATGTCAATAATTAAGTTCGGCAAAAATGCGGTCCAGACTTCATAAGCATATACTGTAAAGTTATATCTGTGTTTTTCATAAAGCATCAACAAATAATGGTTCACAGCAAGATGGTCATTGTGCCTGTCAAAAATGGAAGGCAGGTAGACAATGTCCGGTTTAAAGGCATCAAATATTGCAGAAAGTTTGTTCCTGATTTCAGGATGCTCAAGCAAGGTTTTTGATCTGTATCCGAGAAATTCAAGGCGATTAATTCCTATAATGCCTGTAGCCTCTTTCGCCTCTTTTATACGTTCATCAGTACAGTCAGCGAAATATACAACTAACACATCATCTCCTGATTGAATATGTTTTCTGAGACTTCCTCCTGCACCAATTACATCATCATCTATATGCGGGGCCAGCACAAGTACACGCCCGCTGTCCGGTTTATCAAGCTTTAAAGGAGACGCCTTCAGGTATGGCTCTGCCGCTTCATAAAACCGTTGAACATGTTTCCATTTTATTCTTGCCGGTAATTTCACCTGAATTCTCCTGATTAGACCCTTGCGAAAAAGCACATACCATAACTGCATTATGGCTGCCGCTTGTTTGCATTATATCAGTTCCTTAGGCGGCGTATATACCTGAATTTAAGTTGAAATAATATAACAACACCCCTTTTTGTGTCAATTTGAATTGTAAGCCATTTCAAACTTGCCTATTTCCTGCCATTACACTAAAATGTACCTATGAAAATTGAAAAAAGAAAGCGTTTCACAAGGGAAGAGTTTGCAAGATTGCTCAGTGAATTTGCCAGGGAAATTACTGATAAGAACAGGATTGTTTTTGAGGACATTGATGTTTCCCTGCCTGATTCTTTTGAGGCTGAGCTGGAGTATAAGGAAAAGAAGGGTTATGCAAAATTTGAGATAGAGGTTTTCTGGGATATGACTGCCCCATCAATCGGCCCCTATCCCGCAAGAAGAGAGGACAAGGAAGAAGGAATCCCTGGCAGGTTTAAAGATATTAAGAAGGGTATGGAAAAGAAATTGTATGACATTGAGAATATGTTAACTAACGGCAATAAACCCTCCGGAGAAGATTTGAATTATTTCATGAAATTAATGCAAGCCTTCTGGCTGCAGACAGAACCGGATTGGATTCCGTCAATGAATGAACTACAGAAAGCAATTGATTCTATGGTTAATGCTGTAGAAACAGGAGATTTTCCGCTTGCCCTTGATAGGATAAGGGAGATTAATAATATCAAGCATAGATGTCATCAGGTTTTCAGATGAAAAGGAAGCCCCCTCACCCTATCACTCTCCCGCAAGGGGGGAGGGTTTCGTTAAGCTATTGCCCTGACTATGAACTCAGAGATGTAACAAAGGCAGTTCAGGAAACTATTGACCAGTTAGGGGGAATCGGGCAATTTGTTTCTCCTGGCGAGAGTGTATTAATAAAACCTAACCTGATCAAAGGCTGTCCGCCTGAACAGGCACTTACAACACATCCTGCGGTAGTGGAGGCTGTGGTATGTCAGGTACTCAATGCAGGGGGGAAACCGTTCATAGGTGACAGTCCTGCATTTGGAGAGCTATCTTCGGTCGCAGCCATTACAGGAATGGAAGATATTTGCAAAAGACATGGCATTCCTCTTGTAGAGTTTAATAAGCCTGTACAGGTCTCTATTCCTGATGCATGGATAAAGAGTATAGCATTAGACCGCTCTGCACTTGAGGCTGATAAGATTATTAATATACCGAAATTAAAAACGCATTGTCAGGTCGGGATGAGCGGTTCTATAAAAAATCTGTTTGGCTGTGTTGTTGGTAAACGGAAACCGCTTTTACACTTTCGTGCAGGTGACCAGGATCACCGTTTCGGGGTAATGCTTGTTTCAATTTACAATATTCTCAATCCTGCATTAAACATTATAGACGGCGTTATTGGAATGGAAGGACAAGGCCCCACAGGCGGGACTCCAAAATTTCTTGGGTTAATAGCGGCATCAACGGATGGCCCTGCAATTGACAGGATTTTATGCAAGATTATTGGTATGCCTGCATCATCTGTTGAAGTTTTGGGGGCACTTAGAGAACATTACAACATTGAGCCTGACATTAATAAAATACAAATATTAGGGACACCTCTCAAATCCTTTTCAGGAAGGACATTTACCCCGCCTGAGAGAGCGGAAATCCGCTTTAACCTTCCGAGAATTGCTTTGAGTGTGTTAAAACAGATTAGACTGCGGTTGATCGCAAAAGGCCGGACATTGTGATCTACGTACAGCGGGAGGGGACAAGCCCCTCCCCTACATCTTACTTCTATCCTGCTATATCTTTTAAAACCTTCTCCATATAATTCCTGATCGCTGATAAATTCTCTTCGCTATCCGCTTCATAGCGTAGTACAAGTACAGGCTGGGTATTAGACGCCCTGACAAGCCCCCATCCATGTTCAAACACCACACGGGCGCCATCCACGGTTATAACCTCTTTGATATTTAGCCCTGCGACAACAGGGACTTTCTTAGAGGTAAAAGCCTCTGTTATATCTTCAACAACCTTAAATTTCTTTTCATCAGGACAATCAACCCTTATCTCCGGAGTAGTAAAGGTCACTGGAACTCCATCAAGTAAGAAACTCACACCTCTCTGGACTTCTGCCTTCTGGCTGCTGTCTTCTGATTTCGGGGTTTTAGTCCTCCCCCTCTTTAATATTTCAATCAGTCTGCATGTTGCATAGATTGCATCATCATATCCATAGAACCTGTCCGCAAAAAAGATATGGCCGCTAACCTCGCCCCCAAGCACTGCCTCAACCTCTTTCATCTTCGCCTTAATAAGTGAATGACCTGCCTTCCACATAATGCCTTCGCCACCCGCCTTCTCAATCTCATCATATAAGACCTGTGATGCCTTGACCTCTGATACAAATATTGCCCCGGGCCATTCTTTGCAGATCTCCCTTGCATAAATCACCATCAGCCTGTCGCCCCAAATTATCCCGCCATTCTCATCTACAACACCTATCCTGTCTGCATCTCCATCGTAGGCAACGCCAAGGTCAGCGCCATTATCCTTAACCGCTTTAATAAGATCTTTGAGATTCTCCGGCACTGTCGGGTCAGGATGATGATTAGGGAATCTGCCGTCAGGTTCGGAATAAAGTTCAATTACTTCACAACCCATCTCTCTCAGGATAGTTGGAGCTAAAGCCCCTGCGGTTCCGTTACCGGAGTCAACTACAACCTTTAATGGAGGCTGAATTACCTGGCCTGGAAAAACAAACTGTTCTCTGAGATAGGAAAGATAAAATGGGACGATCTCAGTATATTCAACATTATCTATCATCCTTGTTATGGATGCAGAACTAAAATCAGGTTTCCCAAGCTCTATAATCTGCCTGATATGCTGAATCGCCTCACCATGCAATGCCTCTTTTCCTACGCATAGTTTAAAACCATTAAATTCAGCCGGGTTGTGACTGCCTGTAATCATAACTCCGCCGTCAACATTGATGTTATAAAGTGAAAAATAAACAAGCGGCGTTGGACATATACCAACATCTATTACATTTAAACCAGCAGATGTTATTCCATCTATAAGGGCAGTGCTGAGTTGTGTGGAATGTACCCTGACATCACGGCCTACTGCCACTGCAACATCTCCTGCCTTAGAATCTTCAACCCCGTTTACCTCCAGCAGGTATTTCGCAAATGCCCACCCGATTAACCGGGCAGTATCTTTTGTAATATCCTCTCCAACAACACCCCTGATGTCATATTCCCTGAAAATTTTTGAAGAAACTTCCATTGTTTATTCCCTCCCGTATTCATCATCAAATCTTACAATATCATCCTCTTTAAGATATTCTCCATTTTGTACCTCAATTATCTGAAGCAGTATCTTACCAGGATTCTCCAGCCTGTGTTTTGTGTCCATAGGTATATATGTACTCTCATTTGGATTAATAAAAAAGGTCTCTTCCCCTCTTGTAACCTTTGCTGTTCCTGCAACCACTACCCAGTGCTCACTGCGGTGATAATGCATTTGAAGGGAAAGACGTGCCCCTGGATTTACTGTAAGGCATTTTATCTGAAACCTTTCTCCTTTTCCTAACAGGGTATAGGAACCCCAGGGCCTAACAACAGTACGGTGTGTTATATACTCTTCTGACCCGCGTTTCTTAAGGCGTTCCACTATGCTTTTAACATCCTGAGCCTTATCTTTACGGCACACAAGGGTTGCATCTTCAGTATCAACAACAACCATATCTTTCAGTCCAAGAGTAGCAACAAGTCTGTCAGTGGCATATATAATAGAATTCTCGCTGTCAATATCTATAACATTCCCTGCTATCACATTTCCGCCATCATCCCTTTGAGATATTTCATCAAGGGCAGTCCAGCTTCCCACGTCGTTCCAGCCAAAATCCGCGGGTATAACAGCTACCCGCACAGATTTCTCCATAACACCATAATCAATGGAAACAGACTCTAACTTAGAAAATGCCTTCCGGCTGACATCTTCTTCATCTCCTTTTCCAATCGCTGCTTCTATCTCTTTAAGCCCCTGAGACAGAGCCGGCATAAAACAACCGATCTCTTCAAGTATTCTCCCTGTCTTCCATACAAACATCCCGCTGTTCCAGAAAAAATGATTGTCCCTGAGATACTTTTTTGCAGTTTCAATATCCGGTTTTTCAATAAACCTCTTTACAGCAATAACCCTGCCCGTTGCCAGCTCGCCGCCTTCTATTGTCTCTCCGGATTCTATGTAGCCGTAACCGGTTTCAGGCCTTGTAGGCTTTAAACCTATGGTAACAAGATAATCCATACTTGCCACCTTAAATGCGTCGTGCATTATATTGAGAAACTGATCCGTGTTCCTTATAACATGATCTGCAGATAAAACACCCATTACTGCATCAGGATTAAGATGATTTATGTGAACAGCGGCTAATCCTATTGCTGCAGCAGTGTTTTTTGCCAAAGGTTCAATTATAAAATTTTCTTTCGTTATCTCCGGTACCTGAAATCTTATCTGTTCAGCATGTTTTTTATTTGTGACTATAAATATCCGGTTAAACGGCACAAGTGAACTTACTCTTGCAATAGTCTGTTGAATTAGAGTCTCTTCGCCATAAATCTTAAGGAGCTGTTTTGGCATGTCCACTCTGCTTAAAGGCCAAAAGCGAGTACCGCTCCCGCCAGCCATAATCACTATGTAAACATTTTCTATCATTTAATCCTCATTCATCTTATTTCTTTTCTAACTCCTTACTTCTGCTTTCTGACTTCTTACTTCTTGAAAAACTCCTGTACCTTTCCAATAACATAATCCTGCTCATCCTGTGTAATAAAGGGAAACATCGGAAGCGATAATATCTCCTGTGATACTTTTTCACTTACCGGAAAATCACCTGCACTGTATCCAAGATATTTAAAGGCCTCCTGAAGGTGAAGAGACATAGGATAATGGATTGCAGTAGGGACATTATTATCATTCAAAAATTTACTAAGTTCATTCCTCCTGGCTGTCCTGATTGAATACTGGGCATACACAGAGGTGTTATGGTCTTCTACATAAGGGGTAACAACAAAATCTTTAAGTCCTTCATTATAGTAAGAAGCCTTTATCCCCCGCAGTTTAACCTCTTCATCAAAATGCCTGAATTTTGCAATCAGCACTGCTGCCTGTAATGCATCTAGTCTGCCATTTATGCCGATTAACTTGTGTTCGTATCTCTTCTCCTGACCATGACTAAGCAGACTCCTGATTATCCCTGCCTTCTCCTCATTATCAGTAAATACCATGCCGCCATCGCCGTAACAACCTAACGGTTTGGAAGGAAAGAAGGATGTTGTACCAATATCAGAGAGACCGCAGGATTTTCTCCCCTTGTATGTTGCACCAAATGACTGGCAACCGTCTTCAATTACAAAAATACCTTGCCTCTCTGCAATAGTAGAGATTTCATCCATGTCTGCAACCTGGCCGTAGAGGCTTACCGTAATTATCCCTTTTGTCCTTTCATTAATATTTTCTTCAATAAGCAACGGATTCATATTATATGTCTTTTCGTCAACATCAACAAAAACAGGCTTTGCACCAAGTAATGCAATAACTTCTGCTGTAGCAATAAATGTAAACGGAGGACATATTATTTCATCGCCGCTTTTAACCCCATAGGCCATGAGTGCAAGGAGAAGCGCATCAGTCCCGGAACTGACACCGATACCATGTTTTACACCTGCATAATCTGCAAGCAGCCTTTCTAATTCACTTACCTTAGGCCCCATGATGAACTGGGTACTATTAACTACATCTGCAATCCCCTGATCAATCTCAGCCTTATATTTTATGTACTGTTGTTTAAGGT
>JAHFER010000313.1 GCA_023248365.1 Nitrospirota bacterium | reverse complement strand
TGCATCCAATAAAGGGATTAAGAAATATCTTATCACAGAACTCCTGCCCCATTATTTTTAAAAAGAACACACAACAATATAAACAATGGACCCTAATAACATCTCGAAATTGCTTTACAATTATGGATTAATATGGTTGAATTTAGTTTAATTAAAGGGGAGGAGAGGAATAATGAAAAAATTTATTTATATTTGTATTGCTTTGATCCTCGCTTCATGCGGGAGCAATAAAACTGCAAGCCTTTCCACTGACGTACCGAAAGAAGTTAACATTTCTAATGTTGCAGTTCAACCCATTCTTTCTAATCTCAATAATGTTAACAAAGGTAACTACAAAGAAGGAGAACTCCTTGTTAAGTTTAAGTTAGGAGTCGTGACAACCTCGTCTTTTAAAATACATCAGGCTGTTGGCGCTTCTGTTATCAAAAGTTTCAGTGTTGTCCCTAATCTCGAGCATGTCAAGCTTCCCGAAGGTCTTTCTGTGAAGGATGCGATTATAAAATATAAGAACGACCCTAATGTCGAATATGCAGAGCCTAATTATATATTACATATATCAGAAACAATACCAAACGATACAGACTTTGGACAGCAATGGGATCTCCGTAATACCGGCCAATTTGCAAATGGAACCCCAGGGGCAGATATCAAGGCCCCAGAGGCATGGGATATAACAAAAGGAAGCAGTAGCATCATTGTGGCTGTTATTGATACAGGTATTGATTACAACCACTCTGACCTTGTTGGAAATATATGGACTAATTCGGGTGAGATTCCTAATAATGGCATTGATGATGATGGTAATGGCTATATTGATGACTGGAGGGGATGGAACTTTGTCAGCAGCGACAACAACCCTATGGATGACAACGGGCATGGTACACATGTTGCCGGCATTATAGGCGCAGTTGGTAATAATGGCACGGGTATTGCCGGATTAATGTGGAATGTTAAACTGATGGCATTGAAGTTCCTTAATTCAGACGGGGAAGGGACTATTGCAGACGCGATTGGGGCAATACAGTATGCGGTTGCAAAGGGAGCTAAGATAATAAATGCAAGTTTCGGAGGCTCTGCTTATTCCAATACATTATACGATGCAATCAACTCTGCAAACAGCGCAGGTATTCTTTTTATGGCTGCTGCTGGCAATGGAGGTGGCCTTTTTTGTGACAGTGGGATTGGAAACAACAATGATTTATCACCGTGTTATCCTGCAAGTTATAATCTGCCAAATATTATCTCTGTTGCTGCCACTGACCAGAATGATAACAGGGCGACATTCAGCAATTTTGGGCTTAATTCAGTTCACGTTGCAGCGCCAGGAGTATATATACTGAGCACTGTTCAAACAAGCCTGACGCCCACAGGATACCAGTTTATGTCTGGCACATCTATGTCAGCTCCTCATGTATCCGGACTTGCAGGATTGCTTTACAGTTATTACACAAGTTTCACGCCCTCTCAGATACGCGCTACGATTCTCAGATACGTTGATGTATTGCCGACATTGAATGGCTGGATACAGACAGGGGGAAGGATCAACGCTTACAAGGCAGTATCATCTCTTTTAACACCAACAAATCTCAACGCCACTGCTGCATCGCCGTCCAACATATCCATATCATGGACAGATAATGCAACAGGTGAGGATGGTTACAAGATTGAGAGAAAGACTGGCAGTGGTTCATACAACCAGATGACAACATCTGCTGCAAACACGACTTCATATGCAGACAGCGGCCTTACTGATGGCACAACCTACACATACAGGGTAAGGGCATACAACACCATTCCTGCAGATTCTTTTTACTCCAATGAGGCTTCTACTGCAACGCTCCTGAACCCTCCAACAGGACTTACTGCCACTGCTGCCTCGACTTCCCAGGTGAATCTTGCATGGACTGACAACTCTCAAACTGAAGAAGGTTACAAGATAGAAAGGAAACCGCAAGGTGGCACTTCTTATACGCAGATAGCATCAGTCGGCCCAAATGTAACAACTTATACTGATTCGTCGGGGCTTAGTCCATCTGCGACATATTCTTATAGAGTCATGGCATTTAATACCGCGGCAGGTAATTCTTCATACTCTAACGAGGCTTCCGTAACAACACTCTCACCACCGGGACAAAGCAGTAGCAACGGAGGCGGAGGCTGTTCAGTCGCAAGGCAGGGTACGCCAGTGGAAACAGTTGACCTTGGCTTAATGCTGATACCTTTGGTATTCATAGTAATAAAAAAGTGGAAGAGATGATAATAAAGGACTGAAAATTTAAACTAACCAATCAAAAAGAAAAGGCATTATATACCTATCTGTTGCTGCTTGCGATGGTATTTATATATTATGCCTTTTCCTTGTTTTTTCTTAAATACCTGATCCCCGCTTTTCTCTTTACAATCCCTTATGCCTTTCCCGGAAAAATTAATCTTAGATTCTCTTGGGAAGATGCGTTAAAGGGCATAATAATGTCTGCTATTGTATTAGTGCCTTTCTGGTATCTTTTCTCACAGACCGGCAAGACATTTAACCTTCTACCCTTGAATGTCATGCTTTTTCAGCTTTTAGGCGTTGCCCTACCTGAAGAGATTTATTTCAGAGGTTTTCTTCAGGAAAGGCTCGGCAATAATATCAGGGGGCTGTTAATTGTGAGTCTCTTTTTTCCTATCGCGCACGTGCCACAGTTCGTTTTTAATGGGGATATTTACTCAATACTGACATTTTTTCCATCCCTTGTCATGGGGTTTCTCTAT
>JAHFER010000312.1:953-2765 GCA_023248365.1 Nitrospirota bacterium | reverse complement strand
GAAAACTTAATACCGGCCAGAAGTTATATTACCTCTTTGTCCTGATTAGAGGGACTGCTATTTTTGCATCAGGGCTTGTTATATTGCTAAGGCCGGAGGTTGCTGATCTAAAAAAGTGGATACTCCTGTCTCATATCGTGCATAACATGGGCTTTGACCTTATGGCAATAGCCATACCGCTTCACATATACCTTGCAACCCTCGCAAACCCGGGTACAGCAAGGATAATGATATACGGAACTATTCCTCTTGAATGGGCAAGGAAGAGACATCCCAAGTGGGTGCAAAAAATAAGGGCTTAAAAATATGATGTGAAATGGTTCTGATATGTCTAAATAGCATTTAAATAGTGTCCGAAATAATCAGAATGTGCATCCGATCCATTTAGTATTCAAAAAGAGTTTTAATGAACGGTTAGTCCTGATAATCTGCAGAACAACATTTGATAATTTATCCGCTCCCGATGTTATTATAAAAATTCTTATGAGAGAACATCTCAGAATAGGCAGGATCAATTATGCAAACCTGTTTCCGATCTTTTACATGCTTGAACATAGATGTGATTGCTCTGCGTACAGTTTTATTGAAGGGGTGCCATCAGAACTCAACAGGTTACTCAGGGATGGAGAAATAGACATAAGCCCGTCTTCGTCCATCGAGTATCTTAGACATAAGGATATGTACACTATTTTGGATGGTCATTCAATAAGCTCTTTCGGTCCTATAGGAAGCATACTCCTCTTCAGCACAAGACCCATAGAAACTCTTCGCGGTTCAACCATTCTCACATCATCCCAATCAGAGACATCTGTTGTGCTTTTAGATATCATCTTGAAAAAATTCTATTCAATAGATTGTATATTAAAACCTTCAAATAACTCTTTTTCAAAAGCATTTGAATACTATCCAGCCTACCTTTTAATAGGTGACGATGCCATGAAGGCAGAGAAAAAAGTTAGGAGTTCAGAGTCCAGAGTTCGGGGTAAGACTTTAAACTCAAAACTCAACACTCAAAACTCAGAACTGTTTGTCTACGACCTTGGAGATTTATGGCATAAAAACACTGGCCTCCCTTTTGTATTCGCGCTGTGGATTGCGAGAAAAGACAGTGAGACAAAAATGCTTCTCGCGAAATTCAGGAGTGATCTGAGCAAAGCAAAGGATGCAGCTTTAAAAAATCTTAAGGTTATGGCCGGAGAATCTGATTTGATAACTACCATGTCTGAGGATGAGATTGTTTCATACTGGGCCGGCATATCCTACGACCTCGACAATGAGCACAAAAAAGGGCTTGAGTTATTCAGCAAGTATGCCGAAGAACTCAAGCTCTTTTAATTTAACCTGAAACACCCTTATAATATCAGGCATCTTTTCATACCCAGCAGAGAGGATCCAGAAAAAAATTTTCTTGACAACAAAATAAAATTATTATAATGTTACCCATGCTGCAAGGTATAAGCACTAAATATCTCATCCTTCCAACATGTCTGATCTCGATACTTATTTTATCATCCCGGTCTTTTGCGGCTGAGTCAGCATATAAACAGCACATAACAAAAGGCATGGCAGACATAGAGACAAATAATTTCTCTGCCGCCATAGAGGAATTCAGGAGTGCATTGAAGGAAAAGCCAGACGACCACGAAGCTACACTGTATCTTGCCATTGCCCTTAGCCGCTCGGGCAACAAAGAGGCGGAAACACTTCTTAAGAAATTGCTCTCTGCCAACCCGGAGGAACCTAGGATCAATCTTGAACTCGGCATCTATTATTTCATCAAATCCATATTCGATGAGGCCTTGGATTATTTTG
>JAHFER010000312.1:0-943 GCA_023248365.1 Nitrospirota bacterium | reverse complement strand
CGTGGAGAAACTGCAAAACGATGGGCATTAGGCATATTAGCAGGTGGTCAGTATGACAGCAATGTCATACTCAGCCCAACAGACAGCCCATTGCCTCAGGGGATATCTAGAAAATCTGACTGGAAGGCGGTATTCCAGCTTAATGGCAAATATAACATATTAAAAGACGAGAAGGAAGAAGTTTCCATAGGCTATAGTCTTTACCAGAACCTTAATTCAAAACTTTCTGATTTTAACATAACTCAGCACTTATTAGAACTCAGTGGTGGATACAATCTCTCACAATCATTAAATCTCAGGGGAACATACTCGTTTGAATATACCTTTGTGGGAGGGAACGGTTATGATTACACACATTCGATAACCCCTTCACTGATCATCTCAGAGGGCAATGATCTTTTTACAATATTGGAATACAGATACAGAAAGGCCCATTTCATGGACTCTGACCTTTTCATGGACAACTCTGACAGAACAGGTTCAAACAACCTCGTTGGGATAACTCAGTATATACCTCTAAGCTCTTCGGTGAAAATTAAAGCAGGCTATTACCACGATGAAGACTCAACGAGAAAAGACTTCTGGGATTACAAAGGGGACAAAGGTTTTGCAGGCTTGCGGTTCAACTTTATTGAGAATGCACTCATTTATCTCTATGGAGAATACTACACCAAAGATTACGCAGGCATAAACCCTCTGTCAACGGATAAAAGGAAAGACAGGGCATATACGGCTACAATTACGGTCACGAAGCTATTATCAGACAGATACAGCATAAGCATAGGGCAATTTTATACACGGAATAAATCAAACATAGAGTCATACAATTACAGCCGTGCAATAACGAGCATATTTTTAGGAGCGAGGTTTTAGATGGGCAGGACAGTAAAATCGTTAATCCTTTTTTCCTTAATGATTGCATTTACAGGAACAGCATCTGCAA
>JAHFER010000005.1 GCA_023248365.1 Nitrospirota bacterium | reverse complement strand
TGTAAGCCATCATTCTTAAGAGTTTATCAACAACCTCTGCATCTCCCCAGTTAAGCTCAAGCCCGCCTGTATCTTTTGCAGTCAGGTAACCCTTTTCCCAGCACTCCATTGCCCAGCTTATTGAGGCACCTGCCTCAATGGCATCCATTCCAAGATTATTGGTCATGACTGCCCCATGGAGACATTCGTTGGAATCAATTATTCCAACCCTTGGTCCGGTCGGCACGCAGGCTTCATACTCAGGACCGCCTGTGTATTCACCTGCATATTTTCCATCCCTGATTTCGCTGTGTATTCCGCACACAATTGCGCATGAGAAACATCCCTCTTTACCTTTAAGATGCTTCTTAGCCCAGACCTCTCCTGAGATATTCCTTGCATCTGGGTGGTAGCCGTATTTCAGGTTCTTCCATGGAAACCATCCCATTTCATAGTTGCAAGGCATAATGAGAACCAAACTTCCGTAGGCATATAGACCCTGTGCCATCGGGTCATTTCTCATAGTCTTGCGCCAGTCACTTGTTATCTCATAGAACTTTTCAGGATGGGCAATCTTTACCCCGCCTGTTCCCCTTACAGCAATCGCTTTTATGTTCTTTGAACCGATTACTGCACCATGCCCAGTTCTTCCTGCTGCCCTGTAGCAGTCATTGAAGGTACAGGCAAACCTGACAAGATTTTCTCCTGCAGGACCAATGGTTACAATATGAATGTCCTTGTCACCCAGTTCTTCCTTGATTATAGCGTCAGCATCTCTTGGATATTTTCCCCAAATGTGGGCTCCATCCCTTATCTCAATCTTGTCATCATCAATCCAGATGTATGATGGTTTTGGTGCTTTCCCTTTAAGGATTATCTGCTCATAGCCTGCAAATTTCAGCTCTGCTCCCCAGTGGCCGCCCATGTTAGAGTCGCCAAAGCCACCTGTTAAAGGAGATTTTGCAGTAACAGTAACCCTTCCTGTTGAGGGACCAAATGTTCCTGACATAGGGCCAACACCAAGGCATACAACATTGTCAGGAGAAAACGGGTCAACGTCAGGACCAACCTCGTTATAAAGAACTTCTGAGTTGTATCCCCTTCCGCCAAGCCATTTACGCCTGTATTCATAGGGAGTCTCTTCTACCTCCCATTTACCTTTAGTAAGGTCAAAACGGATTCTTTTTCCTCTCCATCCGTACATATTATGCTTCTCCTTTCAGTTTTGTCATCACGTCATCTGCTAATGCTCTTCTGCGATGACGGATAGTTAATTCAGCCGGTGCATATTCCAGACAGTTTGTCGGGCAGTGAAGGACACACTGAGGATCGCCGTTGCATAGATTGCATTTAAAGGCTTTGCCTGTCTTATAGCTGATTCCAGCGGCTCCAAAGGGACACGCCCTTACACAAGCCCTGCATCCTACGCATTTCTCTTCATTAATGACTCCCGTGCCGGTATTAGGGTCTATCTGGTTTGCTCCTGTGGGGCAAACTTCAACACAAACAGCCTTTGAGCAAAGAGCACATCCAACAGGGAAACTATCACCTACTGCCTCATTCCTCACAACTCTGATTCTGGAGAGAGACGGACTGCACTCCTTTTCATTATAGAGAGCGCAAGCCATCTCACATACCCTGCACCCGCAGCACTTGTCTGCATTGATCATAATAACTTTTTGTTGACTCATACTTCCCCCTTTATAAGATTAACCTTGTTTAAACCTATAAAACTTTCTGATAATCTTTCAGGGACTCACCTCCTTCCAGTTATTTTTTTTAATCTTTCTCCTTTCCTGAAGGGAGGCATTCTGATTTCTCAAAATACCCTAATAGCGACCATTCCCCATATCTATTGTTTCAAGATTTAGGCGAAATGGTTCGGAGACAGAAATCTAAAAATTTGCTATTGCTTTTACTCTTTCAGTTATATTTTTTACTTTGTCAAGAAATTTTCTGCTGTCTGCAATTGCAGTTATAAAAAAGTCAAGTCTGTCCTTATTAATACCAATCAATTCCATGACAGATTTGGTCAATTCAACCTGCGTTATCATCAATTCTTTGCCGTTTCTAAAATGGCATGTCTGGCATCCTCCGACAAGAACGCCATCAGCCCCAAGTTCAAATGACTTGAGGATATCAAGCATAGTAATCTTGCCTGCACAGGGAAGCCCTATTGGTAAAATATTCGCAGGGTACTGCAGTTTCTGAAGTCCTACAAGGTCCATTGCAGCATAAGCACATTCATTACATAGGAACGTAACAATCTTTGGAGTAATTAAATTATCTTTAAGTATCTCTTCAATCTGGGCAAACACAGATTCACGGTTGTAATTTTTTGCCTGGATTGCGCCGGTCGGGCAATAAGCCGAGCATTGCCCGCAGTTAACACAGACAAGCTCATTTACCTTCGGAGGTTTTGTGAGAAGAAGAGGTTCCTCATCCGAATAAACCCCTTCTGCTGCATGAAATGGGCAGATTTTTATACATATTTCACACTTTATGCAAAGGTCATCATTTACACTTGCAACCTTAAGCCTTCTATTTGCCTGTTGCCTTTTTATCTCGATTAAAGCCTTTGTTGCTGCTGCACCTGCATGAGCAACAGATGCCGGTACATTCTTTGGTCCTGAAGCCCCGCCTGCAACATATATTCCAATGCTCTCTGTTTCATTTGAGCGGTTTTTCCCATAATATTCTTTTATAAATCCGTAATTGTTTAAATTAAGATTTGATGCCTTTGAAATCTCCTGTGTTCCCTCTGATGGAATCAACGCAGCAGAAAGAA